>NZ_JAHGAI010000038.1:0-172509 GCF_030248515.1 Vibrio sp. D401a
CGCAAGCGTCAAGCTCAATTCTTGCGCAAGCGAAACAAGCGCCAAACTCAGCGCTAAGCTTACTAGGTTAGTCAACCTAATACGACGCGATACAAAAGCCAGGCTCGCCCCTGGCTTTTTGCTTATTCAAATTACGCACTAGACAGGCCGTATAGGGCGGGGACAAGGAGTTGGTATCGATTAGATGGTCTCTTTAAATACCAATGTTACTGCGATGATGACGCAGCGACACCTCGGTCATGCAACTGAGCAAAATATAGAATCGCAGCGTAATCTTACCTCGGGTTATCGGATTAATTCTGCCAGTGATGACGCTGCTGGTCTACAGATCTCCAATACTCTTAATGTCCAAACAAGAGGGTTGGATGTCGCCTTGAGAAATGCGAACGACGCATATTCGGTGGCGCAAACCGCAGAGGGGGCTTTGCATGAGAGTAGCGATATATTGCAACGCTTACGCTCTCTGGGGCTTCAAGCTGCAAACGGCAGTAATGATTCAAGTGACCGGCAAAGTATTCAATACGAGGTCGTAGCGCTACAAGATGAGCTTGATCGTGTTGCGATCACGACGACATTTGCGGATAAAAACCTGTTTGATGGATCTTACGGCTCACAAAGCTTCCATATCGGAGCAAATGCCAACTCAATCTCTTTGACACTGCGAAATATGCGCAGCCATATCCCGGAGATGGGAGGGCAGCATTATATCGGTGATGCAGTCGAGAAAGATTGGCAAGTCTCCAAAGGTAATCAAACTCTCAAGTTTGAATACCAAGACAGCGAAGGGCAAACCCAAACAGAATCTATTAGGCTCAAACGAGGAGACCGCATCGAGCAAGTGGCCACTTACATCAATGCGCAGCAATCGATAGTGAGTGCCTCAGTGACTGAAAACAATGAACTGCAATTCTTTTCCTCGACGCTGAATGCGCCAGAAGGTGTGGAACTAAAGGGCAGTTTAGTGGATGAGCTTGATGTTACTGCTGGTGGGTTAGTCACAATGGACGACATCGATATGTCGACTGTCGGCGGAGCACAGCTTTCGGTTGGCGTGATAGATGCGGCAATTAAGTACGTTGACTCGCATCGAAGTGAAATAGGCGGCTTTCAAAACCGGGTTAGTGGCACTATGGACAACCTCAATACCGTCAATCGCAGTGTGACTGAATCTAAAGGGCGGATACGAGATACTGACTTTGCTCGAGAATCGACAGAGATGGTACGTTCACAAGTGCTGCAAGACGCAACGACAGCATTGTTGGCTCAAGCGAAACAGAGACCTAACTCGGCACTTGGCTTGCTCAGTTGAACGAGGTTCAGCGATAGAAATCGTTCGGAAGTAAAAGTTTCAGGTAATAAAAAACGCTGCCGTTGGCAGCGTTTTTTTCGTGTTAGGTTAAGTAATAATTACTTAGTTACACGTAGAACTGGAGTTTCACCAACAGTTACAGAACCAGAAAGCTTGTTCAGCTCTTTGATTTCGTCCATGTTAGAGATAACAACTGGAGTTAGCGTTGATTTCGCTTTCTCTTCTAGAAGAGCTAGGTCGAATTCAATTACAGTGTCGCCAGCTTTAACAGTTTGACCTTCTTCTGCGATACGCTTGAAGCCTTCGCCTTTCAGTTCAACAGTGTCGATACCGAAGTGAACGAATAGCTCAACACCGTCGTCAGATTCGATAGAGAACGCGTGGTTCGTTTCGAAGATCTTACCGATAGTACCGTTTACAGGAGCTACCATTTTGTTACCAGCAGGTTTGATAGCAATACCATCACCAACGATTTTCTCAGCGAAAACAACATCTGGCACATCTTCGATGTTCACGATCTCACCAGAAAGTGGTGCGATGATTTCGATTGCACCTGCGTCAGCGCTGTCGTCAGATACTAGCTTCTTAAGTTTGTCAAACAGACCCATTGTGTCATGCTCCTAACGTTTTATTTAATTCTGTCGAATTATAGTATACCAATCTTTCGAGATAGACGACTTTTTTTAACCGCCTATCTCATTGGAATTAGTTGATTATTGAGTTTTCTCTGCAATGAACTTTTCTACAACTGCTTCGATTTCTGCTGCTGTTGGTAGAGAAAGTGCTTCTTCAGCCATTGCTTTCACTTCTGCGAAGTTAGAGTTACGGATAACTTTCTTCACTTTAGGGATAGAGATACCGCTCATTGAGAACTCGTCTAGACCCATACCTAGAAGTAGAAGTGTTGCACGCTCATCACCTGCTAGCTCACCACACATACCAGTCCACTTACCTTCAGCGTGAGAAGCGTCGATAACTTGCTTGATCACAGTAAGTACAGCTGGTGATAGTGGGTTGTATAGGTGAGAAATCATCTCGTTACCACGGTCAACCGCTAGTGTGTACTGAGTTAGGTCGTTTGTACCAATAGAGAAGAAAGATACTTCCTTCGCTAGGTGGTGTGCGATAGCTGCTGCAGCTGGAGTTTCAACCATTACACCGATTTCGATGTTTTCGTCGAATGCATGACCTTCAGCGCGTAGTTCTGCTTTGTACTCTTCGATCGCTTTCTTAAGCTCACGGATTTCTTCTACAGAGATGATCATTGGGAACATGATACGCAGTTTACCGTGTGCAGATGCACGTAGGATACCACGTAGCTGGTCACGTAGGATTTCACGACGATCCAAGCTGATACGTACTGCACGCCAGCCTAGGAACGGGTTCATCTCTTTTGGAAGATCCATGTATGGAAGATCTTTGTCGCCGCCGATATCCATAGTACGGATGATCACAGACTCACCGTTCATCGCTTCAGCAACTTCTTTGTAAGCTTGGTATTGCTCTTCTTCAGTTGGAAGTGCATCGCGGTCCATGAACAGGAATTCAGTACGGTACAGACCAACACCTTCACCACCGTTACGGATGATACCGTCACAGTCTTTAACCGTACCGATGTTACCGCAAACTTCAACGCGGTGACCGTCAGTTGTCTCAGCGTGTAGGTCTTTTAGCTTCGCTAGCTCTTCTTTTTCAGCGATGAATGCAGCTTTAACTGCTTTCGCTTCTTCTAGTTCAGCGTCAGATGGGTTGATAACGATCTTGTTGTTCATCGCGTCAAGAATCAGCATATCGCCGTTCTTAACTTGTTTAGTGATGTCGTTAGTACCAACGATAGCTGGAAGCTCAAGAGAGCGAGCCATGATTGAAGTGTGAGAAGTACGACCGCCGATGTCACAAGCAAAACCAAGAACGTAGTCTAGGTTAATCTGTGCAGTTTCAGATGGTGTTAGGTCGTAAGCTACTAGGATAACTTCTTCATCGATGTCGCTTAGCGAAACGATGTTGATGCCTAGAGCGTTCTTAACAAAACGAGAACCGATATCGCGAATGTCAGTAGCACGTTCTTTTAGGTATTCATCATCTAGAGACTCAAGAGCACATGCTTGCTCTTCGATCACAGAGTGAATCGCGTGATCAGCAGTCATCTTGTCGTTTTTGATAAGTGCTAGGATTTCCTCTTCTAGCTCTTCGTCTTCAAGAAGCATGATGTGACCTTCAAAGATCGCTTCTTTTTCTTCGCCGAAAGTTTCAAGCGCTTTTTGCTTGATAGTTTCTAGCTGAGCTGCAGATTTGTTACGTGCGTCAAAAAAACGTGCAACTTCTGCTTCTACTTGATCGTCAGAAATAGTGTTTGTGTTTAGGACAATTTCATCTTCTTGAAGTAGTAGTGCTTTACCGATTGCAATACCAGGAGATGCTAGGATGCCTGAAATCATAGCCTTACCTTAAGTTGGTCAACTTTATAAAACGGGAGAATAATGGGTGCGCTAACGAATAGTATTAGCTTAGTTTTGAGCCTATTTCCAACGAAGCCATTTTGCTTTCACAAAATGGCTTCTGAAATAGGAGACCGAATTAGTGTAGTTGGTCCATTAGAGCAACTAGGTGGTCAACTGCTTGCTGAGCTTGTGGGCCTTCAGCAGAGATAGTTACTAGAGTACCTTTTACTAGGCCTAGTGTTTGCAGCTTGAATAGGCTCTTAGCGCTAGCGCTTTTACCGTTAGAAGTCACAGTGATGTCCGCGTCGAATGCTTTAGCTTCTTTAACGAACTGTGCAGCTGGACGAGTGTGAAGACCGTTTTCTGCTGTGATTTCTACTTGCTTCTCGTACATGTGATATACCCCAATAAATGTATTTTTTTGTTAGTTTGTGACTGAGTTTTAGCTTAACTGCTTTACTTCTTGTGCGCTAGCACGGGAGAGTTCAAAGCGTGTCAGAACTGATACTAGTCAAAAGTTTGGTAATTACGCAACTGTTTGCGTGCACAATTACTTAGAAAACTTTTTGGTTTAGATTCTTTATTTTGAACCTAAAAATAAAACACCCTGATATTACCAAAGGTGAGGCAGGGATCAACAAAAAAGCCCCTGAACGGGGCTTTTTTAAACGAAAAATTGATTTGACCACATATTACTGTTGGTTCTCTTTCTCGGTAAAGATACCCGCAAATAGCGCGGTACTTAGGTAACGTTCACCAGAGCTTGGTAGAACCGTAACAATAGTTTTTCCTTCAAATTCAGGGAGTTCTGCAAGTCGATTTGCTGCTACTACCGCTGCGCCCGAAGAAATGCCAGCTAGGATACCTTCTTCTTCCATTAGGCGACGAGCCATCTCGATTGCTTCTTCAGAAGTGACTTGCTCAACGCGGTCTAGAAGTTCTAAATCTAAGTTACCAGGGATGAAACCTGCGCCGATACCTTGGATTTTGTGTGGTGCTGGTTGGATTTCTTCACCTGCTAGCGCTTGGGCAATCACTGGTGATTCAGCTGGCTCTACTGCCACAGAAGTGATGGCTTTGCCTTTTTCGCCTTTGATGTAACGGCTTGTACCTGTGATAGTACCACCCGTACCTACACCCGCTACGAATACATCGATTTCACCGTCTGTTGCTTCCCAAATCTCAGGGCCAGTCGTCTTCTCGTGGATTTCTGGGTTAGCTGGGTTGTTGAACTGTTGTAGGAGAAGGTATTTGTCTGGGTTGCTTGCTACGATTTCTTCCGCTTTAGCAATCGCACCTTTCATGCCTTTTGCTGCTTCTGTTAGTTCTAGATTTGCACCTAGTGCTTTTAGAAGTTTGCGGCGTTCAAGACTCATTGACTCTGGCATGGTTAGCGTTAGCTTGTAACCGCGAGCGGCTGCTACGAATGCAAGCGCAACGCCTGTGTTACCACTGGTCGGCTCTACTAGCTCAACACCCGGCTTAAGCGTGCCAGCTTTTTCCGCTTCCCAAATCATGTTGGCACCAATACGGCACTTAACGCTGAAGCTTGGGTTACGTGCTTCGATTTTCGCTAGAACTTTGCCTTTGCTCACTTTATTAAGGCGAACTAGAGGAGTATTACCAATAGTAAGAGAGTTGTCTTCGTAGATCTTGCTCATAGTGATGTTCCTTCATTACACGTTTTGTGAATATGGGTAAAAGAATATGCGGTATGAAAAAAAGGGAAAAGGATTAAAAAGTTATATCTTATGAGGTTGGTCGAGAATTAAACAAAATGAAAGGGGGAGGTATGTGGAGCCTCCCCTAATCGGATGAAAACGCGCTTTATTGTTGATGCTTAAACTCGGTGACCCACATTGCAGTCGCACCACAGACGGCAACTGGCATCACGATGAGGTTAAGAATTGGAATGGTCGTGAATACAGAAACCAACACACCAAAGCCATATGCCTTACCTTGCTTTTGTTTCAATTTGTAACGCATGTCATTGAAAGGCACTTTATGATTATCAAATGGATAGTCACAGTACTGAATCGCCAACATCCAAGCCGTGAAGATGAACCATAGGATTGGTCCCACAGTTTGACCTAACGCCGGAATTAGTAGAAGTAAGAATAAGCCGATGGCTTTTGGTAATACATAGAGTAACTTTCGCCATTCACGCGCAAGAATTCTAGGCGTGTCTTTGAGTAAGGCTTTTAGTCCATCATCGTTAAGCTTTTTTCCAGTTAAAGACTCTTCTACTTTTTCAGCAAGCAGGCCATTGAAAGGCGCGGCGATAAAATTTGCTAGGGTGCTAAAGAAGTACGAGAAAGTAGCGAGGATGGTCAGTGCTAATAGTGGCCATAAAATGTACGTAAGCCAAGATAAGAACTCGGGTAGTTGCCCAATCCAACTCTCTATCCAGAGATTCAAATTAGAAAATAAATAATAGATAGCGCTACCAACCAACAAAATATTGGCCATTAATGGCAATACTACAAATCTTCTCAGTTGGGGAGAAAGGGCTAGTTTAAGCCCATAGAAAAAGTACCCAAATCCACTACGCTGTTTTATATCCACAGATTCCTAATCTCTTGTCATAAACGGTAAAGGCTCCATTGTAACCACCTAGTGAACAACTGCAATGTCGTAGCTCGCCCCAGCGACTCTTTGTACTAAAAGTGATAATCATGACTGAGGATTAATTTTCGTGGCAAAAATCACAACAAAAAACGGAACTTCTTGCATTAAGTTGTTCTAAACCAGCATACAGTTTTGGTAAAGTACATCTATCTATAGAATTTTTGGCGCTTAGCGTGACTGCTTCAGGATACCCAAAGGCAGTTTTACTAAGGATATTGAGAGTAAATAATGCAGGAATTGCGATTCGTACTCATCGTTGTTGGTGGTTTAGCCATTGCAGCGTTGTTGTTCCATGGTTTGTGGACAAGTAAAAAAGAAGGTAAAGCCAAATTTGGGGATAAACCATTAGGTAAGCTCGATAATGATCTGGTTGACGAGCAGAGCTTAGCTGGTGGTGACTTTGCTCCTGCGCCTGAAGATGATTTTGAGATAATCCGTAAAGACCGAAAAGAGCCGGATTTTGGTAGCAATGATCCTTTTGAGAAGAATATCGAATCGGATCCTTTGATTAACCACGATCCTCTTATTGATGGTGTTCCAGATACGGAGCCAGTAAAAAAGCCTTCAGCTATTGTAGAGCAAGAGAGTGAGTTGCCAGCGTTTAGCGCCGTTGCCGATGAAGAAGTCGAAATCGAGGCGCCAGTTGTTCAACCTAAAGAGTCGCTAAAGGAACCGCTTGAAAGTACCCTTGTAGAAGATACCGAAGAACAAGCGTTGCCAGAAGTGATTGAGCCAAACGTAGTAGAAGAACCAAAGCCAGAGCCAGAAATGCAGGTGATCATATTAAATGTGCACTGTGCTGGAGAAGACCCGTTTGTGGGAACTAAGCTGTTCGATAGTCTTCAACAAAATGGTTTGATCTACGGTGAAATGAACATTTTCCACCGTCATGTAGACTTATCTGGTAATGGCAAAGTGCTATTCAGCGTTGCAAACATGATGCACCCAGGCACGTTGGAGCACGGTGATCCAGCTGAGTTCACGACCAAAGGCATTTCATTCTTTATGACGCTACCTTGCTATGGTGAAGCGGATCAAAACTTCAACCTTATGCTGCGTATTGCACAACAAGTAGCGGATGATATGGGTGGTAACGTACTGGACGATCAACGTAACTTGATGACGCCAGATCGATTGGCATCATATCGACGTCAAATAGTTGAGTTTAATGCTGCTAACGCATAACCTTAACACCAAATAATGATAGGGCTCCGTTAGGAGCCCTTTTTCTTAGATTCCCAACCTCATTGAACAATATACACGGGGCTTTAATATGTCTGAATCAGTACATCAGCGACTAGAAGAATTAAAAGAGTCGTTGCATTACCACGCTGTTCGTTACTACGTGGAAGATAACCCAGAGATTCCAGACGCAGAATACGACCGTATGATGCGTGAACTATTGGATATTGAAGCCGAGCACCCAGAGTTGGTGACTGTTGACTCTCCAAGCCAACGTGTTGGTGGTCAGCCACTGTCTGAATTCAGCCAAGTCACTCACGAAGTGCCAATGCTGTCGCTAGATAACGCTTTTGATGATGCAGAGTTAGACGGCTTTCATAAACGTGCTCAAGACCGTGTTGTTGGTCATAGCATTAAACAATACTGCTGTGAGCCAAAGCTTGATGGCTTGGCGGTAAGCCTATTATACGAGAACGGCGTACTGGTTCAGGCAGCAACTCGTGGCGATGGTACAACAGGTGAAAACATCACTGAGAACGTGCGAACTATCAGTGCAATTCCTCTTCGACTGCAAGGCAATGATTGGCCTGCTCGACTCGAGGTCCGTGGTGAAGTGTTTATGCCCAAAGCGGGTTTTGACAAGCTTAACGAGATCGCTCGTCAAAAAGGCGAGAAAGTATTTGTTAACCCGCGTAATGCAGCGGCGGGTAGCCTACGTCAATTAGATTCACGTATTACCGCTTCGCGTCCACTGAGCTTTTACGCATACAGTGTTGGTGTTGTTGAGGGCGCTACACTTGCCAACAGTCACTACGAGCGATTCTTGCAAATCAAATCTTGGGGCTTACCAATGTGCCCTGAAACCAAGCGTGTCGACAACTTAGAAGAGGTCAAAGCTTACTACCAGTATATTCTCACGCGCCGTGAGGCTTTAGCTTACGAAATCGACGGCGTAGTAATCAAGGTTGATGACATTGCTATTCAAGAGCAATTGGGATTTGTTGCTCGTGCTCCGCGTTGGGCAATTGCCTACAAATTTCCTGCTCAGGAAGAAATTACAACGCTAAATGAAGTCGAGTTCCAAGTGGGTCGTACCGGTGCAATTACCCCTGTCGCTAAGCTTGAGCCAGTGTTCGTTGGTGGTGTGACGGTCTCTAACGCTACGCTTCATAACGCAGACGAGATCGAACGCTTACAAGTGATGGTCGGTGACCAAGTTGTTATTCGTCGCGCTGGTGATGTGATTCCACAAGTTGTATCGGTGATTAAAGAGCGCCGTCCAGAGACGGCTCGTGAGATCATCTTCCCGAATGCTTGTCCAGTATGTGGCTCTCACGTTGAGCGCATCGAAGGGGAGGCGGTAACACGTTGTACTGGCGGTTTAGTTTGTCAGGCTCAACGTAAAGAAGCGCTGAAGCATTTTGTGTCTCGTAAGGCTCTTGATGTGGACGGCTTAGGCGATAAGGTGATTGAGCAGCTGGTGGATCGTGAAATGGTGGAAACCCCAGCTGACTTATTCAAGCTCTCTGCGGGCGTATTGACGGTTCTAGAGCGAATGGGACCGAAATCGGCGACCAACGTTGTGAATGCGCTTGAGAAGTCAAAACTAACAACGTTGCCACGTTTCTTGTACTCGCTCGGTATTCGTGAAGTAGGGGAGGCGACTGCAGCCAACCTAGCACAGTACTTCAAAAACCTCGATGCCATTCAACAAGCCACAGAAGAGCAGTTGATTGAAGTTCAAGACATTGGTGTGATAGTAGCGAAACACATTACCACCTTCTTCAGCGAAGAGAAAAACCAAGTAGTTGTACAAGACTTGTTAGAACAAGGTATTCACTGGCCAGAAATTGCAGCACCACAAGAAGGGGTAGAGCTGCCTTTGGAAGGGAAAACGGTCGTGTTAACTGGCACTCTTTCTCAGTTAGGCCGCTCAGAAGCTAAAGAAGCGCTACAGAATCTAGGAGCGAAAGTGACAGGCAGTGTATCTAAGAAAACAGACATTCTGTTTGCAGGTGAGAATGCTGGTTCTAAGCTTGCAAAAGCGCAGGAGCTAGGTATTGAGATTCAAACTGAACAAGACTTACTCAATTTGATGAAATAACCCACCTAAAAAAACAAAAAATTGCCTTCAAGAGCCCAAAGCTGTTCAAGTTTTGGGCTTTTTGTTTGCGCGTAATAAGTCACACATTAGCACTAATTTACCTCGCTTTTTTTATTCAGTGATCAATGTCTCTCCTTTAAATATTGAATTAATATCCCCTACAGCCATGCGACGCACTTCAAACTAACTAATGAGTTATTTACTTAAGCTATTGTTATTCATGTATTTATTTATGGTTCCAACTAGTAGTGACAAAAATCAGATCTAGATCAATAACTTAGATGGAACTTTGGCGTGGCTCATATTTTTTTAGAAAAAAAATAAGTTCTATTTGGATGTTTTTAGCTGCGAAGTTAGTCTTAAAGTCATGGATACACGGTGTGTATGCAGGAGCTAAAAAAAACCAAATTAGAAATGATTAGGTTTAATCAGGAAATTGACTTCTTGCCTTCGGCGGCCAACTAAAGGTGAGGAAAACAAGTACAGCTATATCCATTTTTAGGAGTTTTTCCATGGACAAATTTTTTAAAGTATCTGCGATCACTGCAGCAATGATGGGCGCAATCGCTGCTGCTCCAGCAATGGCTGAAGACCCTATGGGTCCTGAGTATGCTGATGCAGTTTCTGAGTTTTTCTCAGAATCAACAATTAGCGGTAACCTTAACTTTTGGATGCGTGCTCGTGACCGCGGTAACGTAGATGCTAACGGCAACGATACCAAGAAAACGACAAACCTAGACCATGGCTCTATTTTTGCTAATCTAGGCTTTAACTCTGGTTACGTAGGTGGTGTTGCAGGTCTTGATGTTGTTATCTACAGCACTTTCGACATGTGGCAAAACGGTGGTGCTGACCACGAAATGAACTTCTGGGGTGTAAATAACCCTTATGATAAGCAACCAAAAGACAGCGCATGTTCTAACGTTTGGACTGACTGTACTGATAACGGTGTATCGTTTGCTACTGCAGCAGCTAAGTTCAAATTTGGTGAGAATGTAACTGCTAAGTTAGGTTACTTCCAGCCTTCAGTTCCTAGTTCTCTTGGTGTGAACTGGTCTTTCGCTCCAGGTTCATACTTAGGTGGTGAGATTGGTGGCTCGGTTGCTGGTTTAGATCTTGGTTTGGTTGTTGCAACTGAATACAAAGCCCCATGGTTCAAAGAAACTTATGAGTTCCAAACAACCAAAGGTGAAGATGCAGGCACATTGTACTCAATTGGTGGTCGTTACACTCTAGATAATGGTATTTCTCTTGATGCTGCATACGGTGGTCTATCTGATGGTGACCGTTGGAATGCTCATTTCAAAGTGAAAGGTACTACTGAAGGTGGTCTATACTGGTCTCCACAACTATACATCGTTGATGACAGTGAACAATATGATAGCACTGCATTCCAACTAGCTCTTTTAACTAGCTTCTCTTCAGGTCAGTACTCTTACCGTGCAGAAGCAACATACACGGGTGCAGATTCCGGCGACTCAGCAGTTGTGGGCAACATGTCTTACCGTTTAACAAGCCAATACGGTGGTTCTAATGGTGCTTACGAAATCTGGTGGAACAACCGTTCTGACTTTAACCATGATGAAGAGCTAGCGGTATTCGCATCTGTATCTCGCGACTTCTCTGACATTGGTGGCAAAGGTTTCAGCGCTGGTATTAGCGGTGCATATGGCTTCGGTTCATCTGTTCAAGGTTACGATGACCTAACAGAATACGCATACAGTGCTTTCGCTAACTACGCTATCCAAGCTGGTGCTCTTAAAGATGCACACATCAGCTTCTACTACACTAACTACTTCAATGACACTAATGCTCCAAACTGGACTGGTTACACAAACTTGTTCCAAGACGAGGAAGATTTCAAGTTAGTGTTGGCAATCCCATTCTCTGTGAAATAAGAGAACTTGTTTAGTTAACTACTGTCTATAAAGCTGAGCACTTGCTCAGCTTTTTTTATTTCTTTGGGGTGGGTTATGAATAGAAAAATATTGATTATTCCAGCTTTATTAATTGGTTTACAAGCTTGTTCATCAAGTCCGAAAACAGCATCAGAATACTGGATGGGACAAGGTGAGAGGTTCGGTTCAAATGGTTATAGTTATCAAAATGACACTATTGAAATGTTGAAGCTGAAAGTCCCGTTTGATGAAGAAGCTTATAAGAGTGGTTATGAGCTAGGGAAAAAGGAATATTGCGATCCATTTAAGGCCTTTGAAAAGGGAATCCAAGGACTAAAATATACTGACCAATGCAGAGGGCAGCCACAAGAAGTGATGATCAAAGCAGAATGGCAAAGGGGATGGGATGCATTTATTGGTGCGGATTTCTACAGATTTCGTTGATGAATAACATTCAAAAGGGCCACTAGCTTTGCTGGTGGCCTTTTTGTGGTGGTTGCTTCGTTCTGAAATGTGTTTATGCATGAAGGACTAGTTATGACTACTTATGCTCACCACCATACATTTTGCATAATTCTCTCGGAAGGTGTTTGACTGTCCCATCGCTAAACGTACAATCTACACCAGCTCCAAATGCATGCCCTGCGCTATTTTGAGCTGAAACGCTGGTTACTGAGAATAATAGTCCCACAGCAAAAACTAGGCTTAAGATTTTCATAGTACATCCTCTTACTTACCAAAAATATAAGCATCAAAGTGAAATGCTCATGCGTTAAGTATGTATAGAGACCAAGAAAGATCAAAAATTAATTCAACAGTGTTTTATTTTTTAAAATAAATTTAGATTACGAAAAAGGAAATATATTTTTCTATGTATCTGAATTATTCGACTCGAATAATTGAATGGTAAATAGAACTGATAGAATACTAATAATATTTCTATTACTTAATTTCTATGGATAATTTAAATAAGTCGATGAAATAAAAGAGGTAGTTGGAATAAATATGAAATAGGGTGCTTTACACCCTATTATTTTGACACAAATCAGCGAGAAACAGGCTTAATCTTAAGAATAATACCTTCTACAGCCACAATCTCGACTCGAGTTCCTGCTGGTAAATCGTGCTCAGATTCTGCTGACCAAGTTGAATCCGCTATTCTTAAGCGATTCATCCCTACCTTGAAGTCTTCTTCTAAAGTGACAATGTTGCCGATTAATTGTTTGTGTTTTTGGTTGAGATCTCGGGACTCATCACCTTTGCGATCTTTTGACCATTGTTTTCTCCACCATAGCCATGTTGTTACTAAGCTAAAAGTAGCAAATGCAAGCCATTGCATCTGCCAACTGATGGGTAAGAAGGACATAATGGCGCCCACGATCAGCGCTGAGATGCCTAGCCAAAGAAAGTAGCCAGCGGTTCCCAGTAATTCAACGGCAAGCAACGCGAGGCCAAATGCAATCCAATGCCAGAATGTAACACCTTCTAATAGGCTAAATAGATCCATACGCAGGCCTTAGTCTTTACTTTGTTTGAACATTTCTGCGATACCAGCTACTGAGCCCATGAGGCCTGTTGCTTCGAGTGGCAGCATGACGATCTTACCATTTTCTGCTTGGCCGATGCTCTTTAACGCTTCGGTGTAACCTTGGGCAATGAAGTAGTTTACAGCTTGTACATCACCTTTTGCGATGGCTTCCGATACCATGTAGGTGGCTTTCGCTTCTGCTTGAGCTGCCCGTTCGCGAGCTTCAGCATGTAAAATTGCGGACTGTTTTTCACCTTCTGCTTTGAGGATTTCTGATTGCTTCTGGCCTTCTGCTCGTAAAATTTCTGCTTGTCGAACACCTTCTGCTTCTAAGATTTCGGCACGTTTGTTACGTTCAGCCTTCATTTGGGCATTCATCGCCGCAGTGAGATCTGCAGGTGGTTGAACGTCTTTGATTTCAATACGAGTAACTTTTACGCCCCAAGGGTTGGTTGCTTGGTCGACAATAGAGAGCAGTTTGGTATTGATCATGTCGCGTTGGCTGAGCATCTCGTCCAGTTCCATTGAGCCAAGCACGGTACGAATGTTAGTGAGGGTTAGGTTGCGAATGGCATGTTCTAGATCGTTAACCTCATAAGCGGCTTTTGCAGCATCGATGACTTGAACAAAACCTACCGCGTCGATGACTACATTGGCGTTATCTTTGGAAATAACTTCTTGAGCAGGAATGTCGAGAACGCGTTCCATCATATTGACCTTTTGTCCGACACGGTCGACGAAAGGAATGATTAGGTTGAGACCTGGCTTTAAAGTGTGGGTATAACGCCCAAAGCGTTCAACTGTCCAGTTATTGCCTTGTGGAACGGTTTTAATTGCAGAGGCGAGGATGACGACGGCTAAAGCAACGAAAATACCGATGGTTATCAATGAGTCAATTGGCATGTGCTATTCCCTTAAATGCATAATAATTAATCCATTCTTACGCATTTCGCTTTATTAAACAATCGTAGAAATGAGAGGTTTGATAAATTCCGAATAAAATAAAGGCCGGAGATTTTCCGGCCTTTTCTATTCAAACTCTTTAACTTTACGAAGATTTGATTAGTACAAAATCGAGTAAAGTTGACGGCGGTATTTGCTTGCCAATGCGTTACCTTGGCCAAGTGCGCTCAAGATATCCATAAAGACTTTCTTCACTTCACCGTCTTGTGCACCGAGGTTGGCTTTGAGAATGTTCCAAAGTAGCTCAAGTGCTTCTTCATCACGGCCGACTTGGTTGTATTGAACTGCAAGCTCACACGCGAGTTCTAAATTATCAGGGTTTGCGGCTAGCTCTTGTTCAAGGCGTTGAAGCTCTGGGCTATCTGCGGCTTGAAGATGTAGATCTAACTTCGCGATCAAACCTTTGTAGTAGTTGTCTTGGTATTCCAGTGGAATCGCACCCAATAGCGTTTGTGCCAATTCAAACTGCTTGGTTTCCAGTAAACAATCTGCCATCGCTAGTTTTACATCACCACGGTTTTGAAGCTCTTCCGATAACGTTTGTAGAATCGCCAAAGCTTGAGCATGTTCACCTTGTTGGAGCAGTTCGCTGGCTTGCTTCAACTGCATTTCATCTTGGCTTGGTAGATGCTTTTGCAGCATTGCCGTAATCGCGTCAATTGGCTGAGGGCCACCCATCCCATCGACTGCTTGACCATTCATAAACAATGCGATGGTCGGTAGCACTTGCACGCCGAATTGAGAAGCAAGAGCAGGCTGCTGTTCACAGTTCAATAGAGCAAGGGTGAAAGCGCCGTTGTATTGCTGAGCCAGCATTTGTAATTCAGGAATCACTTGTGCACTTTCTGGTTGAGCACTCGCCCAAAAATGAATCAACACCGGCGTGTTCATTGATCCTTCAAGCGTTTCACGGAAGTTTTGTTCTGTTAACTCAACGATAAATGGGGATTGCATCAGAGTATCCTTGCTTTTTGTTTCTTGTCGTTGATTGTAGATATGGAGTTGATATTTGGGAAATTCAAGCGATAGAAAGGAAAAACGCTGCCGAAGCAGCGTATTCCTGATAGCAAGCGAAAGTGCTATTAAATTTGGCAAGTCCAGCACGGGTTAGAGAGTCTTGTTAGACGTTATAGTTGTGTGCTGGGTGTGGTATCAAAATAGGATGAACATGGTCAACACTACACCCACACTAAGCCAGTTAAGCTGATTTAATGTCATTATTGTCTCGCGAAAATACAAAACAGAAAGGGTGGCGATACCAAATCTAAAGTGAGTATCCACATCGCGTTCAGGCTCGATGGATGAAGATACTAACCTAGAAATTGATTCGAACATTGAGGTTTTCTTAACCTACATGCTCATAATGACATCACATTGTTACGATAAAATTACATTGTGATAAAAAGTTTTTATGCTGCTTGTCGCAAAATTTTATCAAGAAGACGAGTTGGTAATAGGCGCTTTAAAACGGCAAAGACTTTAGTTGGTGTGGTGATTCTGTAGCGAATCTTTGGTTTATCACTGTTGAGTGCGTGAAGCACGGGCTCAATACAAGATTCAGCAGGAAGCACAAACTTGTTGTTCGACTTGTCGTTATCTAAACGCTGCTTCTGCCCTTCGTAAGCTGCTCTGTGGGCGCTGCTTTCCACATCAATCCACTGCTCAAACGCCTTTAAGGCATTCTGTCTAAACTGGGTCTCTATCGGCCCTGGTTCGATCAATGCAACCTTGATGTTGGTATCCATCAATTCCAAACGTAGGGTGTCTGTCCAGCCTTCTAGCGCGAACTTAGATGCGTTATAGGCGCCACGATACTTCATGGCGGCAAAGCCGAGTACGGAGCTGTTTTGGATGATGCGCCCTTCACCCTGTTTACGCATGTGCGGTAGCACTTCTCTTACGAGTTGGTGCCAGCCGAAGAAGTTGGTTTGAAATTGTGCTTGAAGGGCCTCTGTCGGCAAGTCTTCCAAAGCACCCGGCTGACCGTAAGCGCCATTGTTGAAGACGGCATAAAGTTTACCCTCAGCTAGCTCGAGCGCTTGCGCGACGCCGGATGAAATACTCTCAGGATCATTAAGGTCAAGCTTAATACACGTTAAGCCCTCGTTGGTTAGGCGTTCGATGTCTTGGTCTTGTCGGCAGGAAGCAATGACGTGGAAGCCTTCCTTTTGCAAAGCATGGGCACATACGTAACCGATGCCAGTGGAGCATCCGGTGATAAGAACTGACTTTTTCATGGTATAGGGCTCACTGAGAGGGCGTGAGCCTTATGATTCAACAACTTCGGTCTTGAAGCAAGTGTTTGAGGGCTGGGGCAACTCTAGAGTAACTGAACTTGAAGCCGAGTTCGGTTAACTTTTTCGGCTTAGCTCGCGCACTATCGAAGAGTAGGCAAGCTGCCTCGCCCATGGCTAACTCCATCACCCATTTAGGAGAACGCATGAAGTGGGGACGCTTTAAGGTTTTTGCTAATGTCTTGCTAAAAATACTGTTGGTAACTGGATGGGGAGCGCATAGGTTAAAGAGTCCATGAGCATGAGGCGTTTCTAATAGGTACATTATTGCTCGCACCATATCGAGTAAGTGTATCCAAGGCATATACTGGTTGCCGCTACCCAGTGGCCCACCCAAACCAAACTTGTAGGGAGGGATCATTTTTGCCAACGCGCCACCATTTTGGCCAAGTACGATACCAGTGCGTATTATACAAACTCTAGTTTGCTCAGATTCGGCATGTTTTGCGATTTGTTCCCATTTTTCACAAACTTGATGGGCAAAGCAGTTGCTATTCACATGCAACGCTTCATCAAAGGGGTGATCCTGTTGGTCGCCGTAGTAACCAACAGCGGAACCACTTATAAACACCGAAGGTGGCTTGGTGCTGGCATGAATCAGCTCGACAATTCGCTCCGTTATTTTCCACCTACTACTGCAGATAAGCTCTTTTTGCTGCTTGGTCCAGCGTTTATCTGCAATTGGCTCTCCTGCGAGGTTAATTACGGCATCAATGTCGTTGAGATCTTCAAGGGAGTTAAGAGAGTCTAAGTATTGAATATTTCCAACATCAGCATGCTGAAGACGCTGTTTTGCCTGTGCGGGATTGCGAGTTAACAAAAGTACTTGATGAGTTGTGAGTAACTTCATCAATTCTGAACCAATAAAACCAGTGCCGCCAGTAAGCAGTATCTTCATGGTATCCCTTTGAGTTAAAGACATATTTACTCATTATAGTCTTTTTTGACTGAGATGATCAGTGATGTGTTCAATTGATGTTGATACATTGGCACATTCCCAATTTAAGTCATTGCCCTCCCACTTAGTTCACATTTTTAACATATGTAACCAAATGTTATTTATGTCGGAATGTTGCTCACACTCGCTTGTTCAAAACTATGTCATTCTAAAAAAGCACATACAAAAAAGGGAATTGAATGGCAGCATTGTTGGCACTATTTCGCGCCTGTCTAAGCAGCGCAAGGGACTTACTTCCTATTGTTGTTGTGATTACTTTTTTCCAACTGGTTGTTTTACAAGAGCCGCTACCCAACATCGCTCCAATTCTTTTTGGTTTATTGCTGGTTGTTCTTGGCCTGACGTTTTTTATTTTTGGGTTGGAAATGGGGTTGTTTCCGATTGGAGAAAGCATGGCGCAGGCTTTTGCCAGAAAAGGCAGCGTATTCTGGTTGCTTATTTTTGCTTTTTGTCTTGGCTTTGGAACAACCATCGCAGAGCCAGCTCTGACTGCTGTTGCTGATGAAGCTTCAGAAGTGGCAGCTGAGGGCGGGATGATACTCAATACCGAAGAAGCGATGGAAGAATACGCGGATGGCTTACGTCTCACAGTTGCATTGTCGGTAGGGATTGCAATCGTGCTCGGTGTTCTACGCATTCTTAAAGGTTGGCCAATTCAGTATATGATTATTGGTGGGTATATCGGTGTTGTTATTCTAACCGGGTTTGCTCCAGAGAATATTATTAGTATTGCTTATGATTCTGGCGGCGTTACAACCTCTACTATTACCGTACCTTTGGTAACCGCTTTGGGAGTAGGGCTTGCTTCTGCGATCAAAGGTCGTAATCCGATGATTGATGGTTTTGGGCTGATTGCTTTTGCCTCTCTTCTACCGATGATGTTTGTGATGGTTTATGGGATGGTGGTGGCATGATCTCATTTGCTCAGTTTTCGGATACTTTTCTTTCCACCGTCCGTGATGTAGTGCCTATCGCGACCATTATTTTTGGTTTCCAACTTGCGGTATTGAGACGTCCTGTTACCAACCTCTCTAAAGTCATACTTGGCTTCTTCTACGTTATTTTAGGATTATCTCTTTTTTTAATCGGGCTCGAAATGGCGTTGTTTCCATTAGGTGAAACAATGGCGATGCAGCTAACAGCTCCTGACTTTTTGATCGAATTTAAAGTCTCACTGGGTAAAGCTCTGAGTTGGGTTGACTATTATTGGGTGTACCTATTCGCGTTTTGTATTGGCTTTAGTACTACGATAGCTGAACCTTCGCTTATCGCTGTTGCCATCAAGGCAAATCAAGTGTCTGGGGGAAGTATTAGTGTTAACGGACTCAGAATTGCGGTTGCGTTAGGGGTGGCCATTGGTATTGCTTTAGGTAGCTATCGAATTGTAGTGGGTGATCCTATTCATTATTACATCATAGCGGGTTATATAGTGGTGGTTATTCAAACACTATATGCACCAAAGTTAATCATTCCCTTGGCATATGACTCGGGAGGGGTGACGACATCGACGGTCACTGTCCCATTGGTTACGGCTTTGGGATTAGGGCTTGCGTCTACTGTACCTGGACGAAACCCGATGATTGATGGTTTTGGCTTAATCGCTTTTGCCAGTCTATTTCCTATGATTTCTGTGATGGGCTATGCCCAAATAACCCAGTGGTTGAATAAAGATACCGCGGAGGAGAAAGAAAATGCGCTTTAAATTAATTCTGGCCTTTGTGGAGGATAGCAAAACCGACACAGTGTTGGATGCCGCTCGCGAAGCAGGTGCAACCGGGGCGACGGTCATCAATAACGCCCGAGGGCAAGGTTTAAATCAAAAACGTACCTTCTTTGGTCTCACTCTTGAAGTACAGAAAGATGTGTTGCTATTTGTCGTTGAAGAGCATCTTTCGCGGCATATATTAGAAACGATCAGTGAGGTCGGAGAGTTTGACCAAGAATCCGGTCAGGGAATCGCGGTACAAATCGATGTGGAAGACGCAGTGGGTGTTGCGCACCAAGTCGAGACATTAGCAAAGGTTGTTGAGGATGAGCTATGAGTAATCAAGAAATCATTCGTATTAGAGATGTGATGGCATCTACCTACGTTATCGTTGATGGACTTATGACGGTTCATGAAGGTATCGGTCTGGCTCGAAAACATCAGGTCAAAGCATTAGTCGTCCAGAAACGCAATCAAGATGATGAGTTTGGTATTGTGCTGATGAACGACATTGCAAAAAAAGTGCTTGCCGTTGATCGATCTCCTCAAAGAACCAATATCTACGAAATCATGACTAAACCAGCGCTGACAGTCGACCCTAACATGAACGTAAAATATTGTGCGCGGTTATTTGAGCGTTTTGGTATTAGTCGGGCACCAGTGATTGAAAATGGCCAAGTCATTGGCATGGTTAGTTACAATAACATTGTCATGAATGGGATGGCGAAAGGGGAATAGCTGATCATTAATCTCATTCAAGCGACTGGGAGTGAACAGCATTATTTCAGCTATAAATCCCTTTGCATAACCGAAGTATGCATTTTATCCTTTTGCAAAGAGTAGAATTTTAAGGAAATAGTGAATGCCTTTAGTTGCCTGTCCTGTCTGCGAAAGACAGATTTCAAAACGAGCACACAGTTGCCCGGGGTGTGGAGAGCCAGATCCTCTAAATCATTTGGCTAAATCTAAGTTTCTGTCGATGACACTATGGCTAGCTGCATTGATTGGTTTTGGTTATGCCTTCTGGTTTTACCTTTTGCCTATGATGATTGAGTTTGCTCGTCAGCAGTAGTTGAATCCGTACTGAAGCTGAATCGCTGTTGAGGTTATATAAGAAAGCCGTAGAATGGCGTCATTCTTTTTGAGGAGACGATGTCGTGAAACTATTTTTTGCCTCAGATTTGCACGGTTCTTTGCCAGCAACAGAAGAAACCATCAAACTGTATTTAGCCTCAGGTGCAGAGCACTTGATCTTACTTGGAGATACGCTCAATCACGGGCCGAGAAACCCAGTGCCAGAAGGCTACAATCCGCCACAAGTGGCAGAGCTTCTGAATCAATACAGTGAACAGATTATTTCGGTACGTGGTAACTGTGACAGTGAAGTTGACCAGATGCTATTGAACTTTCCAATGATGACAGACTATGCGTGGATCCTTTTAGAATCCGGCAAGCGCATTTTCTTAACTCATGGTCACTTGTATCATAGTGGTAAGCGTCCACCATTGCGTGAGGGAGACATTATTGCTCACGGCCATACTCATATACCAGTGGCAGAGGAACAAGACGGGGCTGTTATTTTTAACCCTGGCTCGATGACATTTCCTCGAAACGGTTTGCCGCGCAGCTATGGTTTGATGGAAGGTAACACACTAACCGTGCAAACGCCGGAAGGTGCAGTGCTAGCTCAAACAACGATTTAATCAACGAGTCATAGAGCACATCAGATATTAAATAATAGGGAGCCATTGGCTCCCTATTTTGTATCTGAATGGCCTAAATCACGCTCTGGGTCGATGATGTCTCTTACTCGTTGTTTAAGGACTTTAGCCTCAGGAAAACCGCCGTCTTTTTTACGCTCCCAAATTTGCGTGCCGTTGCAAAAAATCTCAAAACGGCCACCTGTGTCCGGATGCAAGCTGATGGTTTCAATCTCTTCACTGAAAGTATGAAGTAGCTCTTGCGATAGCCAAGTAGAGCGCAACATCCAATTGCACTGGCGACAGTAGTAAATGTCTATGATGGCTTTATCCATTTCTTATTTCCTTTCTCTAAAGACTAAAGTAGCAGTTTGATGCCGACAGCAAAGGTGAGGATCTCAAACGCAATCTTGATAACGCGATTGCTGTATCGAGTTGCTGCCCACGCACCTAAACTGCCACCTAAAAATGAACTCAATAACAGCACGGGTAGCCATGCCCAATGAATCGGAGCGCCTGCGTGTACGATGGCAACACCACCAATACCATTCCAAAACAGACCGACACAAATCATGGTGTAAGCCACTGCTTGCTTGTAGTCGTACCCAAACCAACGCACGAGGAACAGCGTCACAAGGAGACCTGAACCTGCGGTCAGAGAACCATTGACTATGCCTATTAACATCAACCCCAATCCGCCCAAGATCCAGCCCAATGTATCTCGGTGGGTAGCAAGCTCGACTTGGCCAAGTTCTTTTTTAAAGCGGGAATAGATGCCAAGAGCAAGGATCATCGCACCAAGCATTTTCTCAGCGATATTGTCAGGTATTTGGACAATCAGATTCGCACCAATCACGACACCAATGCTGCCGACTAGAATCAGATAAAGTGCGACTTTCGGTTTTATTGTGCCCGCTTTGAGGTGTGTGCTTGCCGCACCTAGTCCAAGTGCCACTGAAGCCACTTTGTGTGTACCAAGTGCGACAGAAAAGGGCAAGCCGAGAAAGATCAATAGCGGAAATTGCAATAAGCCAGCACCGCCACCAGAGAGGGAAGCGAGTGTATTTGCAACAAGGGAACCGAAGAAGAGAGTGAGAGTATCTAGCCAATCCATGCGTGAAAGAAAGGGGCCATCTTGGCCCCTTATCATTGAATCAAAATCAGTTTCTAAACAGTACCGTAGAACCGTGGTTCAAGCTAGTCAGTAGTAACGTTTTTTCGTTAACCACGTCGATGCGACGGCTTTGCTCGGCATCCAGTCGGAAAATCTGCGTAATTAAGCTCAGCTGTTCGTCAGTAAAATCCTTTGACTGAGATGACGAGATATCCTTGAACTCTGATGGGGTGACTAAGAGGTAATTGTCACTTACTTCCCAGCGTCCTCGTTCTGAAATGTTGATCGTGGACTCAGCAGATGAACCCTGAGCAAACAACTTAATATTTGCTACGCGAATGTAATCGCCGTTAGGTAAGTATTTGACGTTCGATTCAACGTTGACACGGCGTAATGGACCTACTGTGTCATCCGGTAAATTATCTGTAATGACGGTAACCATAGTGGATTGCCACTCATTAGAAGTCAGAACTTGTTCTACTTTTAGGTCACTGCCCCAATAAAGCCAGCTACTAAATAATGCAGACACGGCTAACACCGCAATAGCGAGTTTAATTTTCATCATGCCTCCTATTATTTGCAGATGTCAGTTGGGTCGTTTTGACCAGCAAAAATACGCAATGTCACATTTTCATATGAATGGTCCGTATCGTGAATGTAGTTCAATACAAGCTTATTACCTTGACCTCCAGTAGCGATAACTTTCACTGGCATTACATCGTTTGTATGATTTTCTACGTATCGAGCAACACATTGCTCGATGGAAGGCATCCACTGCATCAATTGAGGGTGGTTTGCCGGAGTCATAACGGGTACACCGCTAAACTCTGCAATTTGGCGAAATTGAGATTCAGCTGGTTTAGTGAGGGTAAAGACGATGATTGGCAGCAGTACAGCAACGAATAAAATGGCACGCGTGAACCAGTTGTTTTTTGAACTTACTTTTGCCGCTGAAAGTGGTGTTGCGTTGTCGCTTACTGAGCTTGGATCTGTTGATACAGAGTCTTCAGCCTGCGGTTGCGCTTGAATCTCTTCGGTAACACTTTCAAAAGTGCTTTCTTCAGCGTCGATATCTTCAAGCTCGGCATTTGGCTCTGAGGTTGGAGTGCTCATTCTTTCGACACTACAAATCAACTGATAGCCGCGTTTAGGTACCGTTTTTACAAACTCGGGGGATTTTGTTGAGTCCTTCAACATTTTGCGCAATGTAGAAATCGCTTGAGTTAGGCTTGAGTCATCCACCTCAAAGCCTTGATCTCGCCAAACAAACTCATGGAGCTCATGGCGGGTTAATACTTCATTTGGTCTCTCTGAAAGCATAAGCAGAATTCGACTTTCATTGCTTCCTAAGCGAACAACTTCATTGCCACTTTGTTGGTCAGCGAGAGAATTGCTATTTGGGTCAAAGATAAACCTTTGAGCAAGTAGGAATTTGGTGCCGATGTTAGTCATTTAGTTCTTCTTAGATGGATGATTTTGTAATAGTGGTGATTTGCATCGCATTTATTCTGCAATAACAAGATCAAAATAGTGAATTTTAGAAGGTTTTATGCATCAAGGATAAACAAATTTTTCTAAAAAAACACCGTTTTTACCAATATTGACCTTGAATTTACATTTGTCAGCCACATGTTAAATAGCATCTCACGTTGGCATTGAATGATTAAATGCCTCTCAGGCTACGCCAGTTATGGCCGTTAATTTAGATATATGGAGCAAACATGAGCGAGACCGTATCTCAAAACAAAGAAACTCGTGGCTTTCAATCTGAAGTAAAACAGCTACTTCACCTTATGATTCATTCTCTTTATTCGAATAAAGAGATTTTCCTGCGCGAATTGATCTCAAATGCGTCTGATGCATCGGATAAACTGCGTTTTCAAGCGCTATCTAACCCAGACTTGTTTGAGGGCAATGCAGACCTTGGTGTCAAGCTTGCGTTTGATGAAAGCGCGAACACATTAACCATCTCTGATAACGGCATCGGTATGAGCCGTGATGATGTGATTGAACACTTAGGTACGATCGCAAAATCAGGGACGGCAGAATTTTTCTCAAAATTATCTGATGAGCAGAGTAAAGACTCTCAGCTAATTGGTCAATTTGGTGTTGGTTTCTACTCGGCGTTCATCGTTGCTGATGCGGTAACTGTTCGCACTCGTGCTGCGGGCCTAGCGGTTGACGAAGCGGTTCAATGGCATTCTGCAGGTGAAGGTGATTACACCATCGAGACTATCACCAAAGACACTCGTGGTACGGATATCGTGCTACACATGCGTGAAGAAGGTAAAGAATTCCTAAACGAATGGCGTCTGCGTGATGTGATCAGCAAATACTCTGATCATATCGGTATCCCTGTTTCTATCCAAACTGCGGTTCGTGATGACGAAGGTAAAGAAACTGGTGAGAAGAAGTGGGAGCAAATCAACAAAGCTCAAGCGCTTTGGACTCGCAATAAATCAGATATCTCTGAAGAAGAGTACCAAGAGTTCTACAAGCACGTTTCTCATGACTTTGCTGATCCTCTTGCTTGGAGCCACAACCGTGTAGAAGGTAAGAACGACTACACCAGCCTGCTTTACATCCCGGCAAAAGCACCATGGGATATGATGAATCGTGACCATAAATCGGGTCTGAAGCTGTACGTGCAGCGTGTGTTCATCATGGATGATGCAGAGCAATTTATGCCTTCTTACTTGCGCTTTATTCGTGGTTTGATTGATTCCAACGATCTGCCTTTGAACGTATCGCGTGAAATCCTACAAGACAATAAAGTTACTCAATCGCTACGTAATGCTTGTACTAAGCGTGTGCTTACTATGCTAGAGCGCATGGCGAAGAATGATGAAGCTAAATACCAATCATTCTGGAAAGAGTTCGGCCTTGTGATGAAGGAAGGCGTTGCAGAAGACATGGCAAACAAAGAGAAAGTTGCCGGTCTATTGCGCTTTGCTTCTACTGAAGTGGATTCTGCTGAGCAAACTGTCGGACTTGCTTCTTACATTGAACGCATGAAAGAAGGCCAAGATAAGATTTACTATCTAACGGCAGACAGCTACGCAGCCGCGAAGAACAGCCCGCACCTAGAGCAGTTCAAAGCGAAAGGCATCGAAGTTATTTTGATGTTTGACCGCATTGATGAGTGGCTGATGAACTACCTGACTGAGTTTGATGGTAAGCAGTTCCAGTCGATTACTAAAGCAGGCTTAGACCTAAGTAAGTTTGAAGACGAAGCGGAAAAAGAAAAGCAGAAAGAAACTGAAGAAGAGTTTAAGTCTGTTGTTGAGCGCACCCAGTCTTACCTAGGCGACCGAGTGAAAGAAGTTCGTACGACTTTCAAACTTGCTACTACGCCAGCGGTTGTCGTGACGGATGATTTCGAAATGGGCACGCAGATGGCGAAGCTTCTCGAAGCCGCCGGTCAAGCGGTACCTGAAGTTAAGTACATCTTCGAAATTAACCCAGAGCATGAGCTAGTGAAGCGTATGGCGGACGAAGCAGATGAAGAAGCATTCGGACGTTGGGTAGAAGTGTTACTAGGCCAAGCAATGCTGGCAGAGCGAGGTTCGATGGAAGATCCAACGCAATTTGTCGGTGCCATCAACAAGCTTTTGACTAAGGTTTAATAGTCAAATATCAGCAAAAAGCTCGCAAAATGCGGGCTTTTTGTTTGCTACCGCATAGATTCACACTTTAAGTGTTGAGTTAGTAATCAATAAGACAAGAAAGCAGGCATTGCTAACATTCTTTAGTCTTAACCTGCTCATTGCATCGTTAACCTGTGTTAGAATCGCAACACTTGAATGTGAGTAATAAGGCGTGTATTTTGGCTCGCCTAAACGTTATACCGAAACTTATCGTTGCCAGTGCTTCGCAGGATTGATTCCTGGAAGCCCAGCTATTGTGAGCTTCGGTATAAATCTTAAATATTAAAGAGGATAAATCATGCGCATCATTCTTCTAGGTGCTCCAGGTGCAGGTAAAGGCACACAAGCAAACTTCATCATGGATAAATACGGTATTCCACAAATCTCTACTGGTGATATGCTTCGTGCTGCTATCAAAGCAGGTACAGAGCTTGGTAAACAAGCTAAAGCTGTTATCGACGCTGGTCAGCTAGTTTCTGATGAAATCATCCTTGGTCTAATCAAAGAGCGTATTGCTCAAGACGATTGCGAAAAAGGTTTCCTACTAGATGGTTTCCCTCGCACTATCCCTCAAGCTGACGGCCTAAAAGAAATGGGCGTTGACGTAGACTACGTTATTGAATTTGATGTAGCGGATGACGTGATTGTTGAGCGTATGGCTGGTCGTCGTGCTCACCTTCCTTCAGGTCGTACTTACCATGTTGTTTACAACCCACCAAAAGTGGAAGGTAAAGACGACGTAACGGGTGAAGACCTAGTTGTTCGTGATGACGACAAAGAAGAAACAGTACGTGCACGTCTAGGTGTTTACCACGAGCAAACAGCGCCACTTATCAACTACTACGGTAAAGAAGCTGAAGCTGGTAACACTAAGTACCTTAAATTCGATGGTACTAAGCAAGTTGCAGAAGTAAGCGCAGATATTGAGAAAGCACTAGCATAATTTGCTAACGGCAAAATTTAATATTTTGATATATTTAAAAGCGACCTTTGGGTCGCTTTTTTATTTTTGCCTGTAAGTACGATGAACCATCTGGTTCGTTCCACCGTACAAAGCAAGCCGATCACCATGAATAGGATGTTATGAAAAACAACAATAATAAACAGGGCGTGTTATTGGTTAACTTGGGTACGCCTGATGAGCCAACTGCACCAGCTGTAAAACGCTTTTTAAGTCAGTTTCTTCATGATCATCGTGTCGTTGATATGACGCGTTGGCTTTGGTGTCCAATTCTTCACGGTGTCATCTTGCCAATTCGCTCACCGAAAGTTGCCAAGCTGTACCAGTCCGTCTGGATGGAAGAGGGCTCGCCTTTAATGGTGTACTCAAAACGACAAGCTCAGAAGTTAGCTGTTGCCCTCGATATGCCAGTTGAGTTGGGTATGACTTATGGTAACCCAAGCTTACAATCAGGCTTTGAAGCGCTGCAGGCTCAGGGGGTAGAGGAAGTGATTGTATTGCCTCTTTACCCGCAATACTCAGGCACAACGACGGCCGCCGTCTCTGATGGTATGACGAAGGCGTTCAAAAAAATGCCTGTAATGCCAGAGTTTAGCTTTATCCGTGATTACCACGACCATCCCCAATACATCGCTGCATTGGCGCAATCGGTGCGTGACCATTGGGCAGAGCATGGCCAAGGTGATTACTTGCTGTGTTCTTACCATGGTATTCCTAAACGATACGCAGATAATGGTGATATTTACCCTAAGCATTGTGAAGAGACGACACGTTTGCTTGGTGAAGCGCTAGGCTTGAATGAAGAGCAGATCGGCATGACGTATCAGTCTCGCTTCGGTCGCGAAGAGTGGCTACAGCCATACACGGATAAGACCCTAGAAGTGCTACCTGGCCAAGGTAAGAAGAAGCTGAACATTATAACTCCAGCTTTCTCGGCAGACTGTTTAGAAACGCTTGAAGAGATCTCTGAAGAGTGTCGTGAAATCTATCTAGAGGCTGGTGGCGAGAGCTTTAGCTATATCCCTTGTTTGAACGACAACGATGACCACATCGAAATGATGACTGAGCTTGTTCGTTCTAAGCTGTAAAGCTTAATCCAAATCTATCACCAACGTTGTTTGAGTGTCAGAAAACAAAAAGGGTCGCGATTGCGACCCTTTGTTTTTATTTGTACTTTATATTAAGCAACTTGAGTTTGTTGCTCTTCAATTTGTTCTGCTGTGCTGTGCGTGTTTTCAGCACCGTGCATCCAACGAACTAGCGTGTTAGAGAACAACAGTAGAATCACGCCTGAAATTGTTGCAGTAACTGCGATGCCGCTGAAGATAGCTAGCGCACCAAGTTCACCCACGTGAGAGCCTACGTAACCTGCAACGTAGTTTGCAATCGCGTTACAACCAAACCATGCACCCATCATAAGCGAAGCAAGGCGTAGCGGAGCTAGTTTCGTTACTAGAGATAGACCGATAGGAGATAGACACAGTTCACCAAGGGTATGGAAGAAGAATGCGCCCACTAGCCATAGCATTGATGTTTTAACAGCAGTGTCACCGCCTTGTTCCATAACTGCACCAACCATGCATAGGAAGCCAAGAGCTAGGAAGAACATAGCTAAGGCAAATTTCATTGGTGAGTTTGGTTCACGTTTGCCTAGTTTTACCCAAAGTACTGCTAATACAGGAGCAAGGGTGATAATGAAGAATGGGTTTAGTGATTGGAACCACGCTGCTGGAACTTCAAAGCCACCGATCATGCGATCCGTGTATTGCTGCGTGTAGATGTTCATTAGACCACCAGCTTGCTCAAAGCCAGCCCAGAAAACGATAGTAAACAAACTCATCACTAGGATAACTTTGATTCGATCCACTTCTTCTTTCGTTAGTGGCTCTTTTTTCTCTGAATTCTTGTTTGCTAGATCGCGTTTTGCTGCTGGTTCACGGCCGATATCACCAAGCCAAGACTGAGCGAATGTCATTTGCATAACAAGGCTGACAAGCATACCAATACCAGCGGCAACAAAACCTGCTTTCCAACCAAATTCGTTAGTTACTGAGCCTGATACAACGCCAGCAAGCAATGCACCGATGTTGATACCCATGTAGAAAATAGTGAAAGCACCATCACGACGGTTATCACCTTCTTGATATAGGTCACCTACCATCGTTGAGATGTTTGGCTTAAACAGGCCGTTACCAGCAATAAGAAGTCCAAGACCTAGGTAGAAAGTGTGAAGAGAACCAAGACCTAGAGCATCTGCAGGCATCGCTAGCGTGAATTGACCAACAGCCATTAACGCACCACCAATCAGAATTGAGCGGCGTTGACCTAAGTAGTTATCCGCAAGGTAGCCACCGATAAGAGGAGTGATGTAGACAAGTCCAGTATAGATGCCGTAAAGATCTAGAGCATCTTTAGTCGACCAGCCAAGACCACCGTTCATGGTTGTGTCAGTCAGGTAAAGTACTAGAATGGCGCGCATTGCGTAGTAAGAAAAGCGTTCCCATAGTTCAGTTCCGAACAATAAGAACAAGCCACGTGGGTGACCAAAGTATTGATGTTGGTTTGACATAAGCTCTTCTAATAGTAGTTATTACATTTTTTAACGAAATCTACGTATACATTGCAATTTGTGTGATGACAAATAATAAAATTTCATGTTTCGATAGCAATCCTTTGTTAAGTTGCTGTTTTTGAGCATAAATCCAGTGTTTTTGTCGGTGTAATGTTTGTATTACAAACTTACTTTTCAGTTTTGGTTATAGACTTTTGTGGCGTTGGGTTGTTTTAAGTTATTGATTTCGTGGATGTGTTTTGGTGTTACGTATATGATTTTGATCGGGAATGACTCGTTTTCTTGATAATGCTACGATAATTAAAAAAGCAGTAGGCGAATATAAAAAATGAAACGTTGGTATTTGATTTATTGTAAGCGTGGTGAGCAGGCTAGAGCGAAACTGCACTTAGAGAACCAATCGGTAGAGTGTTTCTATCCGACGGTAGAAGTCGAAAAGATTTTACGAGGGAAAAGGCAGGTTGTTAATGAGCCTCTTTTCCCTTCCTATGTTTTTGCTAAGTTTGACTATGAGCAAGGACCAACATTTACGGCAGTTCGTTCAACTCGAGGTGTCATTGACTTTGTTCGCTTTGGCTCACAACCCACAGAAGTGGATGGAGCATTGATTTCTGAACTAAGGGAATCGGAACATCAAATCGAACAAGTAACAGCCAGTTGCTTGCCAAAGCAAGGAGACATGATTCGTATTAAGAGTGGTCAGTTTGCTGGTATAGAAGCGATCTTCCAAGAAAAAGATGGCGAGAAGCGTTCAATGATGCTGGTGAAAATGATTACGCAAAGCGTACCTGTCAGTATTGAGAATAAAGATCTCGACTTGTGATGCTAGGGTCTGTTGATCTTTCGCGGTTAAATTTTGTTCGGATGGGGACGCCTAGTCAGAATCGTTTTAGGCGCGGCAAGAAGTATAAAACGATTCTAACCGAACCCTTCGGGCAGCCTTTGTGGTTCATTTCTACAGCGTTATCGGCTTCTCGTGTAGGCTAGCTACACTTCAAAGCCTCTGCCTTGTAGAAATTTCCCACAAAGTGCTGCAAAAATCAGCTCAAAAGATCAGCAGGCCCTAGTAAATAGAAAAAGAGGGGCGAAAGCACCTCTTTTTGATCGTGTTTGTCTTACCTGTATTCAAGGCTGGGGAAGCCAGCCCTAATAAAAGCTCAATAAGATTAGTATGCGTCGTTGTGAACGGTCTGTACTGCACGACCCGATGGGTCGACACAGTTTTGGAACGACTCATCCCACTCGATCGCTTTAGCCGAAGAACACGCTACTGACGGACCACCAGGAACACACTCTGCAGCAGATGGCAGTGGGAACAACTCTTCGAAGATCTCGCGGTACACATAACCTTCTTTCGTCGTTGGTGTGTTGTAAGGGAAGCGGAATTGCGCCGTTTCCATTTGTTGATCCGTTACTTTCTGTTCTGCAACTTCTTTGAGCGTATCGATCCAGCTGTAGCCTACACCATCAGAGAACTGTTCTTTTTGACGCCATGCGATCGACTCTGGAAGGTAGTGCTCAAAACATTCGCGAAGAATGTGTTTTTCCATCTTGCCGTTGCCACACATCTTGTCTGCTGGGTTCAAGCGCATTGCTACGTCAATAAACTCTTTGTCTAGGAAAGGTACACGGCCTTCTACGCCCCATGCTGCTAGTGATTTGTTAGCACGTGCACAGTCAAACATGTTCAGAGCAAGCAACTTACGTACTGTCTCTTCGTGGAATTCCTTCGCGTTTGGCGCTTTGTGGAAATATAGGTAACCACCGAAGATTTCATCTGCGCCTTCACCTGACAGTACCATCTTGATGCCCATTGCTTTGATCTTGCGACCCATTAGGAACATTGGTGTTGAAGCGCGAATCGTTGTTACGTCGTAGGTTTCAATGTGGTAAATCACATCACGAATCGCATCTAAACCTTCTTGAATGGTGTATGTCATCTCGTGGTGAACCGTACCAATCTGGTCTGCAACTTCACGAGCGGCTTTCAAGTCTGGTGCACCTTCCAGGCCAACTGCGAATGAGTGCAGTTGTGGCCACCATGCTTCAGATTTCTCATCGTCTTCAATACGCATCGCTGCAAATCGTTTTGCAACTGCTGATGTGATAGAAGAATCTAGACCACCAGAAAGAAGTACACCGTATGGCACGTCTGTCATGAGCTGACGCTTTACTGCTGCTTCTAGCGCTTCAGTTAGCTCTTCTTTGCTTGTGCTGTTGCCTTGTACGGCTGCATATTCGTTCCAGTCGCGGGTGTAGTAACGCTGAGGCTCCGCATCTGCACTGCTGTAGTGACAACCTGGAGGGAACTCACTCACGGTTTTACACACGGGTACTAGTGCTTTCATTTCTGATGCAACGTAGTAGTTGCCGTGCTCATCGTAACCTTGGTAAAGCGGAATGATACCGATGTGGTCACGACCTACTAAATACTCGTCTTTTTCTTCATCGTAAAGTACGAATGCAAAAATGCCGTTTAGTTCTTCCAGAAGGTCAGCGCCCATGTCTTGGTATAGCGCTAGGATCACTTCACAGTCTGAATCGGTTTGGAATTCGTACTTGCCTTCGTAGCGAGCACGAATCTCTTTGTGGTTGTAGATTTCACCGTTTACAGCAAGGATGAGTTTTTTATCAGGGCTGTATAGCGGTTGGGCACCACTATTTAGACCAACGATCGCCAGACGTTCATGCGCTAGGATTGCGCGCTCTGATGAGTAAATACCAGACCAGTCGGGACCACGGTGACGAAGCTTTTTCGACATCTCAAGTGCGATAGGGCGCAATGCCGCTGCATCGCTCTTAATGTCTAAAATGCCAAATACTGAACACATACAACATCCTTTTTAAACTAAACAATTTTTAATCGGTATGGATTCAATTTGCCATTCTGAGTAAAAAAAGCAACGTTTTGTGATTAAAAAAATGATAAAAAGGCTTGTTGATTAGATTTTATTTAAAAATTATCTATTTTTAATGAATGAGATCAAGGTTTGGTTTAAGAAATGTACAAAAAAGCCCTCTTATTGAAAGAGGGCTCGGTAAAAATATCCACCTCGATGCTTATTTCATCGGCGTAAATTGAGGTTGAAGTTGATCGCAAACATGACGTGCAAAACCACTACCAGCTTCGCTATAGATGTTGAATGCGGCATCGACGCCAGTCTCTAGCAAGCCTTCAAGTTGATCTGGGTATTCGGCAATCGCTGCAATTTGCCCTTTATAGTTTCGACTTTGCAGCTGCTCTAGCGCAGTTTGGTTACCTTGGTGATGCGGCATCGCCAATAGAACCAGTTTGACGTTTGCTGTATCTAAAATACGCTCCCAGAAATCTGGGTCAGTCGCATCGCCAGAGATGACATTGCGGCCTTCAGAGCGATGCTTGTGAGCGGCGTCTTCACGAACTTCTACGCCGAGCGAAATCTTACCGTAGCGAGCGCGTAATTCGTCGTAAGCACCAGTGCCAATTCGACCCATACCAAGAATTAAGACTTGGGCATGGCCGGGATTGATGAGCTGGTCGCGTTGGTTCAGTTTTTCTGCTGCAGTTTCTTGCAACCACTTGCCAGAATGTTGGTAAATCTGGTGGCCAAGTCTGTTCAGCGGGGCTGAAATGATGAATGAAATAGACACCGCAACAGCAATTGCAGCCAGCATGTCGCTAGGCATCCATCCCATCTTATAGGCCAAGCCACCAACAATCAGACCAAATTCACTGTAGTTGAAAAGTGATAACGATGTCAGCAATGAAGTACGCACACGGAACTTAAAGTGGTTGATGGTCAGGAAGTAGAGCAAGCCCTTGATTGGCAGCAGCAGAATAAATAGCAGAGCTAAGCCAACACCTGTAAAGCTCAATGACGCAGATAAACCGATGTTAAGGAAGAAACAGACTAAGAATAGCTCTTTCATATTAAAGAGCGATTTTGATAGCTCAGACGCTTTACGGTGACCAGCCAGTAGCATACCTAAGATCAAAGCCCCTAAATCTGGTTTCATACCAACCAGTTCAAATAAGCCTGCACCAACCACTAACGCGAAAAAGATGCCGAACAGAACCAGCATTTCACCGTGACCTACTTTATCGAGCAGCTTGTAGAACAATGGTCGAAGGAGCGGTAATGCAAATAAACCTATGGCGTACCACTCTGGAATCTTGCCTGTAGAAGCCGTAAGGAAGACCACAGCAAAAATATCCTGCATAACCAGAATACCAATTGCTAACGTACCGTAAGTAGCATTCATCTCACCTTTTTCTTGTAGAGTTTTAACGGCAAATACGGTACTAGAGAAAGAGAGCGCAAAGGCAAGTAATAGGATCTGACTGTGATCCATGGTGGCAAGGGATGAAAGCCCAAGCAACTTCAGCCCAACGAGAACCAGCGCAAAGAAAAGAGTCGAGAGAATATTGTGCGCTGTAGCACCGCCCCAAATTTCTTTAGAAAGCAGCGTTTTTACATCCAGCTTTAAACCAATGGTGAAAAGCAGCAAGGTCACACCAAGATCTGCGAGCGTGACAATGACGTCATTACTTTGGTAGCCAAACGCATGAAGGCCAAAACCTGCAAGTAGGAAGCCGACCAAAGGGGGGAGGTTACATTTTAGAGCGATGAAGCCGGCGAGAAACGCCGTTGTAATTAGAATAATTTCCATACTGTTGAGCTATATTCCTGATATACAAAAACGGGCTGTGAAACCACAGCCCGAGATTGTAACTCAATTGGTTGTATAAACTTAGTCTTCTAGCAACTTTTGTAACAAAACTCCGTTCAACATAGCGCGTTTGATCATCGCAAAGGCACCCATTGTCGGTTGTTTATCAATAAGAGATGCGACAATAGGCAGCTCATTGTGGAATGTTTTAAGTGACTGGTTTTCAACATTACGCTGGATTGCAGGGAAAACAATTTCTTCTGCTTCAGTAATATCGCCGGCAATGACGATTTTCTGTGGGTTAAACAAGTTAACAGTAATCGCAATGGCTTTTCCTAACTGGTTGCCCACGCGGACTAAGCTTTGTTTCGCTAATTCGTCACCGTTTATTGCATGCGTGCATACATCTTCAATGGTGATGTGCTCAAGCTGGGTAAGGCTAGATTCGTAACCTTGTGCAATCAGCTTTTTCACTCGTTGAACGATAGCTGGGTTTGCCGCTACGGTTTCTAAACAACCGAAGTTGCCACATTGGCATTGTTCGCCAAGCGGGTCGATTTGAATGTGACCAATTTCACCTACGTTGCGGTTAAAGCCGAGGAATACTTGGCCATTCACAATGATACCAGCACCGGTACCACGGTGAACACTGACAAGGATTGAGTCTTGGCAATCTTGGCTCGCACCAAAGTAGTGTTCAGCCAGTGCCATACCACGCACGTCGTTACCAACAAAACATGCGGTATTGAACTTTTCACGAATGATCTCACCCAAGGCTAGGTTATCAATATCTGTGTTTGGCATGTACTCAACTACGCCGGTGGTAGGGTTTACCAAGCCAGGAAGCGTAATGCCAATAGCAATTAATTGATCGATCTTATCGTGGCAGCGATCCACAAATTCTTTTAACAAATCGACCAAACCTGCAATGAGGTCTGCTTGATTGGTGTAGTGAAGTTCGTGTTGGTCTTCTGCTAGTGCGGTGCCACCGAGGTCATACAGACAAAACTGAACATAGTCTCGTCCTAATCGAACAGCGATGGAGTGAAAAGGTTTTACTTCAGTGGTCAGCGAGATAGCTCGTCGACCGCCGGTAGAAGCTTGTTGCGCGACTTCTTTGATTAAGCCGCGCTCTAAAAGTTGGCGGGTTATTTTGGTAACACTCGCTGGAGCGAGCTGACTAACATCCGCGACCTGAATACGGGAGATTGGACCTTGTTGGTCAATCAGCCTATATACCGCAGCGCTGTTAAGCTGTTTTACTAAATCTACATTACCAATCTGTCCGCCATTCATGCTTAATTTTGCTCGTATTGTCCGTTAACAACCGTCGCTTTTACATTGAAGTCACGATCGAAAACGGTCAGGTTAGCTACCATTCCTTTTCGAATACGACCAAGACTGTCTTCAACACCAATTGCGGTTGCTGGATACAGCGTAGCCATTCGTAGAGCTTCGTCTAAAGCGATGCCTGCGTGCTCAACTGTATTCTGAACTGCTTCAATCATAGTCAGAGCTGAGCCGCCTAGTGTGCCATTTTCATCAACACACTTACCATCTCGGTAATATACTTTCTTACCGACAAAAATAAAGTGATCAATGTTAGCACCTGCTGGAGCTGTGGCATCCGTCACCAAAACAAGCTTTTCACCTTTGATTTTATGAGCAATTCGAATGTTTGCGTAATCAACGTGGAAGCCGTCAGCAATGATACCTGCATAAACTTCAGGAGTGTCGTAAATCGCACCAACTACACCTGGTTCACGACCAACCATTGGTGTCATTGCGTTAAATAGGTGCGTAGCGAAAGTGATACCTGCGTCGAAGCCTTGACGAGCTTCTGCATAAGTCGCGTTGGTATGACCAATAGAAACCACGATACCAGCCGCTTTCAAACGAGAGATGTGCTCTGGGTCATTTTGTTCTGGTGCTAGCGTTACTTTTGCGATGATGTCAGCATTCGCACAGATCAGGTCAATCATACCGTCGTCAGAAGGGCGGATGAAGTCAACGCTGTGAATACCTTTTTTCGCTACGTTTAGGTACGGACCTTCAAGATGCAAACCTAGCGATTGGTTTTGGTATTTATTGTGGTACTCGCGGGCCGCAGCAATCGAAGCACGCATGTCTTCGTCTGAAGAAGTGATAAGAGTAGGTAAGAAGCTTGTACAACCAGACTTGAGGTTAGCTTCATGCATAATCTGCATTGTTTCTGGAGTGATTTCATCATTCAACATCACGCCGCCGCAGCCGTTTAGCTGAAGGTCAATAAAACCCGGGCTTAGGTTGGCACCTTCTAGGTTTCTAATTTCCATACCTTCTGGCAGTTCAGTAACTGGCACTACTGATTGAATCTTGTCGTTGTCGATGATGACCGCATGATCGGTAAGAACATCACTACCGGTATAGATTTTACAGTTACTTAGCGCATACATAGTCAGCTAATCCTTATACGTGAGAATTTAAATTCTTCCTCGTTATCTAATAGCGATGAATGCGAACCTAATCGGTAACTTACTTTGTGTTACTGAATTAGATAACGAGTTAAATACAGCAAGTCGCGTTTTATCGATGTCATTATCAGAGTAACCAACTGAAAAACATAAAAGTAATTGGTTTTTATGATTGTTTTTTAGAGCGAAGTTACTATGAATCATCTATTGAGATACCAAAATAACACTGATTCTGTCTTGCATAAAGTGCGAGAATCTTATCTTTAAAACGCCATTTTTTCGTATAATAAAATAAGTTTTATGATCTCGCTAGCAAAAACCTTTTGGAAAGGCAAAAACTGGTGATTATGATCACAAACAATGAGCTTTTAATTTGCGGAGCAAAATTAATATCATAAACTGAGAACGACTAAATTGAACGACTGAAATAAGTCTTTCGACAAAACATAAAATCCTATAGGGGGAACTTAAGGTGAATATTCTTGGATATGCGCAAAAGTTAGGTAAAGCTCTTATGCTTCCTATCGCAACGCTTCCAGTTGCGGCGCTTTTACTACGCTTAGGTCAAGGTGACCTATTAGACATTCCATTTATGGCTCAAGCTGGTGGCGCGATCTTCGGTCAGCTTCCACTTCTATTTGGTCTAGGTATTGCGATTGGTCTTTCTAAAGACGGTCAAGGTGCTGCAGGTCTAGCTGGTGCAGTTGCTTACTTCGTAATTACAGCAACAGCGACCACAATCAACGCTGACGTTAACATGTCATTCTTCGGCGGTATCATCGCTGGTATTATCGCTGGTCACTCTTACAACGCTTTCCATGCTACACGTCTTCCTGAGTGGTTGGCATTCTTCTCTGGCAAACGTCTAGTACCAATCATGGCAGGTCTATTCTCGCTAGTAGCTGGTGCTGTTGCTGGTGTTGTATGGCCAACAATCCAAGGCGGTCTTGACGCGCTAGCTCACGCAGTTTCTACTTCTGGTGCTATCGGTCAGTTCGTATACGGTACTCTTAACCGTGCACTTATCCCTGTAGGTCTACATCACGTACTAAACTCGTACTTCTGGTTCGGTATGGGTACGTGTCAAGAAGTTCTAGTTTCTGGCGCAACGGCTGCTGGTCAAGCTCTTCCTGCTCTACAACAGCTTTGTGTTGACCCAGCTCTAGCTAAGACTCTTGTTGTTGGTCAAACTCACACATTCGAATTTGCTAACTCTGTAACTCCAGAAATCACTGCAACAGTTAAAGAAGTAACAGAAACTGTTAAATCTGGTGACCTACACCGTTTCTTCGGCGGCGATAAGAGCGCTGGTGTATTCATGAACGGTTTCTTCCCAGTAATGATGTTCGGTCTACCTGGTGCAGCTCTAGCTATGTACCTTGCAGCACCTGCTGAAAAACGTAGCCAAGTTGGTGGTGCACTATTCTCAGTAGCATTCTGTTCATTCCTAACAGGTATCACTGAGCCACTAGAGTTCATGTTCGTATTCCTAGCTCCAGCTCTATACGCAATGCACGCAGTATTTACTGGTCTATCTCTAGTAGTTGCTAACATGTTTGGTACACTGCACGGCTTCGGCTTCTCTGCTGGTCTTATCGACTTCGTATTGAACTACGGCCTAGCAACTAAACCTCTACTATTGTTCGCAATCGGTCTAGGCTTCGGTGCTCTATACTTCTTCACATTTAGCTTCGCAATCCGCGCATTCAACCTGAAATCTCCAGGTCGTGAAGACGATGACGAAGATACATCTGCTGCTCCAGCTGGTGATGCGAAGAAAGGTGACCTAGCTCGTCAATACCTGAAAGCGCTAGGTGGTCATGACAACCTAACTTCAATCGACGCATGTATCACTCGTCTACGTCTTACTCTTAAAGACCGCTCAGTAGCAGACGAAGCTGTACTTAAGAAACTAGGTGCGAAAGGTGTCGTTAAGCTAGGCGAAAACAACCTTCAAGTTATCCTTGGTCCTCTTGCTGAAATCGTTGCTGGTGAAATGAAAGCAATCGGTGCAGGTGAAGACCTATCAGATGTAAAACTTCCTTAGTTACATCAAACTGACTCTCTATGATTGGGCCTCCTTCGGGAGGCCTTTTTTCGTTTTTAAGACGATGAACTGCTGAGCAATCAAGCTAACACGATAAATAATGGCTATTTAAAGCGAGATCTTGTTGTCTAATTACTAATAATTGTGGATCATTAGGAGCAATGCACTCTGTAAAACCATAGCGGTTAACAGAGTCTCGTTTTCTCTGACAATACTATTATTTTGAGGTGCTATAGATGAGTGAAGCTGATGCTCGTCCATCAAACTTTATTCGCCAGATCATTGATAAAGATCTAGCGGATGGTAAACACACTAGCGTGCATACTCGATTTCCGCCGGAACCAAATGGTTACCTGCATATCGGTCATGCTAAGTCTATCTGTTTGAACTTCGGTATTGCTCAGGACTACCAGGGTCAATGTAACCTACGTTTCGACGATACAAACCCTGAAAAAGAAGACATCGAATACGTTGAGTCTATCAAGAAAGATGTAAACTGGTTGGGCTTTGAGTGGGATGGTGAAGTATGTTACTCATCAAACTACTTCGACAAGCTTTACGAATATGCAATTGAATTGATTAATAAAGGCTTAGCGTACGTTGATGAGCTAAGTCCTGAGCAGATTCGTGAATACCGCGGTACGCTAACGGCTCCGGGTAAACCAAGCCCATACCGTGATCGTCCGGTAGAAGAAAACCTAGCGCTATTTGAAAAAATGCGTGCGGGTGAGTTCGAAGAAGGTAAAGCGTGTCTTCGTGCGAAGATCGACATGGGTTCTTCATTCATGGTTATGCGTGATCCAGTGATCTACCGTGTACGTTTCGCGACTCACCACCAGACTGGTGATAAGTGGTGCATTTACCCAATGTACGACTTCACACACTGTATCTCTGATGCGCTAGAAGGCATTACGCATTCTATCTGTACGCTAGAGTTCATGGATAACCGTCGTCTGTACGACTGGGTACTAGATAACATCACAATTGAATGTCGTCCTCACCAGTACGAGTTCAGCCGCCTAAACCTTGAATACACAGTGATGTCTAAGCGTAAGCTAAACCAACTAGTAACTGAGAAATTGGTTGATGGTTGGGATGACCCACGTATGCCAACCGTATCAGGTCTGCGTCGTCGTGGTTTCACATCTGCATCTATTCGTGAGTTCTGTAAGCGTATCGGCGTAACGAAGCAAGAGAACATGATTGAGTTCGGTTCACTAGAATCTTGTATTCGTGATGATCTAAACGAAAATGCACCACGTGCGATGGCCGTTCTAGATCCAGTTAAGATCGTTATCGAGAACTTTGAAGAAGGCGCGGTTGAAACTCTAACGGTAGCTAACCATCCAAACAAACCTGAAATGGGTGAGCGTGAAGTGCCATTCACTCGTGAAGTTTGGATCGAGCGCGAAGACTTCCGTGAAGAAGCAAACAAGAAGTACAAGCGTCTTGTTCTAGGTAAAGAAGTACGTCTACGTGGCGCATACGTGATCAAGGCTGAACGCATCGAGAAAGACGCAGAAGGCAACATCACAACAATCTTCTGTACTTACGATGCTGATACACTAGGTAAGAACCCAGCAGATGGACGTAAAGTGAAAGGTGTAATTCACTGGGTTTCAGCGGACAAAGCGCTGCCTGCAGAAATTCGTCTGTACGATCGTTTGTTCACAGTACCAAACCCAGCTGCTGCGGATGACTTTGCTGCGACAATCAACCCAGAATCACTAGTGATTCTAAACGGTTTTGTTGAGCCAAGTTTAGCATCATCAGAAGCTGAAAAAGGTTACCAATTTGAGCGTATGGGTTACTTCTGTGCAGATTCGAAAGACTCTTCAGCAGATAATCTAGTATTCAACCGTACGGTTGGTTTACGTGATACTTGGGCGAAAATCGAGAACCAATAATCTCAATTTATCGCCAACAAAAATGCCAGCAATTGCTGGCATTTTTTGTTTGTACGTTAGTGTTAGAGACGTCCTGGTTTTGTTGTGGAAGCGGTACCTTGTTTAGAGTCATACCAAATCACAAACTGAGCGCTGTCAGGATCATCATCATATCCCTTTACTGTATATATGTAATAACATACAGACCAGTGACCAGAGCTGTCTTTTACTCTTTTTGTAATGAAGTCGACAGCATCATGCTGGTTATTGGAGTTAGATAAACGATATTCAGCCCCCAATAACGCTTCCCATACGGCGATACAGCCTGGGTTGTTCTTGCCAATGTTAAAAGGACTACCAATCTTACCGTTACTGTTACCTTTGTTGGTTCCTAGCGGATAGCCAAATTCATTTACATCCAGGCTTCCACCACCATATCCTTGTAAATTGACCTGAGCTTCAGGTGTAGCACCATTGGCGAGCCACTGACTCTGGGTGAACTTTACCCCGGTTTGGAGGTTTGTGGCGATATCTTCGATTTTAGCTAGATATGCATCGTCTTGAATGTTGAGAAATCTTGGCGCTGCTACGACAGCAAGAATACCAAGCACAAAGATCGCGATTACAAGCTCAAGCAGTGTAAAACCATTCTGCTGAGAATTCATGGCTACCTCCAAAACAAAAAACGCCAGCTTTACGCTAGCGTTTTAACCATAAATTACATAAACATCAACAACTATTTATTTTGATGGTTTATGTGCGTCAGGGTTGTCTTTGCAAGAGCCATCACTGCACTTACCGTAAAGGTATAAGCTGTGGTTAGTCAGCTGTACGTTGTATTGAGCTGCAATCTCTTTCTGGCGTTGCTCGATAATGTCATCTGAGAATTCAATAACCTCACCACAATCAAGACACACTAGGTGGTCGTGATGGTGCTGAGTTGAAAGTTCGAATACCGACTTGCCGCCTTCAAAATGGTGGCGAGTTACGATACCCGCATCATCAAACTGGTTTAGAACTCGATAAACAGTCGCAAGACCAATTTCTTCACCTAAATCGATAAGCTTCTTGTACAAATCTTCAGCGCTGATGTGTTGGCAGTCTGGCTGTTGTAGTACTTCTAAAATTTTTAGCCTAGGAAGCGTTACTTTAAGACCCGCATCCTTTAGCGCCTGATTGTTGTCTGACATATACTTTCCCGTTGGATCATCTGCAGCGATTTAACAGAATTCAATATTCCTACCATTATAGGTTAAGCCGCGTCAACAATAAACCACGAACTTCAAAGGGTTAATAGATTATTTTTGTAAATTGGGAACGGGTCGATTATATTACAGATCAGACCAGTTACAATTGCGTAACATGGAAATGTTAGAGGCATGGAAGGCAATGAATAAGCGACTCGCCAAAATATATAAGCCGGGAATAGTGAAGTTTGCGCTCAATATTTGGCCTCCTTTTTGGGGGGCTGGAATTAAAATCTTACATATTTCCGAGGACTTTCGAACAGTTAAAGTCCGACTGAAGCTTCGGTGGTGGAACAAAAATGCAAATCGAACCCAATATGGTGGCAGTATCTTCTCTCTGACCGATCCTGTTTATTCTCTGATGCTAATGGGCATTCTGCGAGAGGAATACTATGTATGGGACAAAGAGGCGAGCATTAACTTTATTAAACCTGGTCAAAGTGATTTGTATGCAGATTTCGAAGTGACCGATGGGATGTTAGATGAGATCTATCAGATGACGCGAAATGGAGAAAAGTGTTTTCCTGAATTCATCACTTATGTGAAAGACAAAGATGGTAACGTAGTGTCTGAAGTTAAACGTAAGCTATATGTACGTAAAAAGCCTCAGTATCGAGAAGAAGAAATTGCAACAGAAGCACCATAATCATCAGAGAAAAAAAGACCTCCCAATAGGAGGTCTTTCTTCATGAATGCTGTGTTAGCCTTCAAGCTCGGCTAGGCACATCTCTTCGTAGATTTGCTTAACCCAGTTTTCAACGCGTTCGTCAGTCAATTCAGGTTGACGATCTTCATCAATACATAGACCGACGAATTGACTGTCATCGCCTTCAACAAGTGCTTTAGACGCTTCAAACTCATAACCATCAGTTGAAGTGTGGCCTAGGATAGTACCGCCTTTTGCTTCAACGATATCACGCACTGTGCCCATCGCGTCACAGAAATACTCTGCGTAATCTTCTTGGTCACCACAACCGAAGATAGCCACAAGCTTAGTTGAGAAGTCTACTTGCTCAAGCTCTGGGAAGAAGTCATCCCAATCACATTGTGCTTCACCGTAGTACCAAGTTGGGATACCTAGAAGTAGAAGATCAAAGTTATCAATGTCTTCTTTGCTGCTTTTTGCGATGTCTTGAACGTGAACTAGCTGTTTACCTAGCTGCTTTTGAATCATCTTTGCAACGGCTTCAGTATTACCTGTGTCGCTACCGAAGAAGATACCTACACTTGCCATAGAGTCTATACCTTTACATTGTATGTTACTGGCGATGGGGGAGCCGGACTTAACCTAATCCAGTACCTTCCCAGCTTAGCTGAATAATGCCTTTAGCGATAAAACCAGCACAGCCTAGGAAAAGGACTAACCATACGATACGACGACCAAAAACAGGTACATTGCCTTGCTTGAGTACATCTTTTATTGCCATCCCGATGAAAAAGAAGATAGCAGCAAAAAGCAGATCGAGTCCAATTGACTCGAGCATGTCCATATAGTCGTATAGCATTGTCGTCCTTCATGCCAAAAAATCTTGGGCGCACTATACCACTGTTAATCCGTAAAGTTAATGCACTATAAGAAGGGTTAATTCAATAATTAGGCGTAGTTTTTCGAATTTGTTAACTCGAAATATATTTCCTGATCACGCGCATCACTTCGGCCGGCTTCTCGGCATGTAACCAGTGCCCGGTATTGGCAATAATGTGTGCTTTGGCGTTATTAAACTGGCGCTGAACCGCAGGCTGGTGCTCAGGCATTAAGTAATCTGAATCACCACCCTTAACAAACAAAGTGGGAATGTTTGTAGGTGCGATTTCTTGCCAGCCAATGATGTCGTTATAGTTGTTGAACAAACTCGCAACGTTAAAGCGCCAATCCATTTTGTCGCCATTTTTATACAACGATTTCGACAGGAACTGTCTGACGCCATCGATCTCAATATGTTGAGCGAGAATATCCATTGTTTGCTGGCGATTAGCTGGTTGCTCTTTGATGACTGCTTGCAAGCCATTAAATACGTTGTCGTGACGGTTGGTTTGGTAAGCCACGGGCGCCATATCCAGCACGACAAGTCGTTTAACAAGCTCAGGTGCTGCATCCACCAACTTCATAGCGACTTTTCCACCCATAGAGTGGCCGATGACAAGTGCAGGCTCAACCTTTAGATAGCGAAGTAAATCGGCCACATCTTGTGCTAGAACTTCATAATTGTGCGTGTCTGAATGGAAAGAAAGGCCATGATTTCGGAGATCGATACTGATCACCGAGTGATCCTGAACGAGATCGCGAGCCAGTAACCCTAGATTACTGAAACTTCCAAACAATCCATGAATCAAAACAACCGGTTGGCCTTGCCCTTCTTGCTTATAGTTGAGTAATGCTGACATTTTATCTTATTCGTGATGGGTTTAACGTGGAGTATCCGAGAGGATCTCGTTATAATCCCCCAGAGTTTAAACATTGAGAATGTGAAAAGCGAATGAAAACAATTGAGGTTGATGAGGATCTATACCGTTTTATTGCGAGCAAAACTCAGCATATCGGTGAAAGTGCCTCGGATATTTTACGACGCCTTTTGGACCTAGATGGTCAAAAACAGCAGCAAACAAGTGCTCCTGTATTAGAGCAGCCACAGGGAATTGTAGTAAGTAAAGATGCTGGTAAAGACGCGCAAATTGATACTGTGAAAGAAATGCGTTCGCTATTAATTTCGGATGAGTTCGCGTCACTTAAAAAAGCAATTGATCGTTTTATGTTGGTATTGTCAACATTACATAACCTGAACCCAGAAGGGTTTGCGCAAGCAACAAAGGTTAAAGGTCGCAAACGTGTATATTTTGCAGACAACGAAGAGACACTGTTAGCAAACGGTAATACAACCAAGCCTAAAGCTATTCCGGATACACCGTTTTGGGTGATTACCAATAACAATACCAGTCGTAAAAGACAGATGGTTGAGCAGGTAATGACACACATGGAGTTCCAACCTGACTTAATCGAAAAAGTAACAGGTTCAATCTAAAGAAACCTGATAGAAGCCTCATAATGTGTAGCGTTTAGCGGATATTATGAGGCTTTTTTAATTTTATTTGTATTTAAAGAAAGGATGTCAAACATGGCTATGCACCCTCGTGCTGGGCAAAAAGCGCAGCAGGAAGATCTTCACAATATCCCAGCACTCGTTGCTAACTACTTCTTACTTCAACCAGACGCAGCAAACGCAGAACACAAAGTTCAATTTGGTACTTCTGGTCACCGCGGTACTGCAGATAAGCACACTTTTAACGAAAACCACATTTTAGCCATCGCTCAAGCGGTAGCGGAAGTTCGTGCTGAGCAAGGTACAACAGGTCCACTGTTTGTAGGTAAAGACACGCATGCACTATCAGAGCCAGCATTTTCAAGTGTGATTGAAGTATTGATTGCAAATGGCGTGAAAGTGATTGTTCAACAAGACAACGGCTACACACCAACACCGGGTATTTCACACGCGATTCTGACTCACAACATCAAGCATGATGACAAAGCTGACGGTATTGTAATTACCCCATCGCATAACCCACCGCAAGACGGCGGCATCAAATACAACCCGACTCACGGTGGTCCAGCAGAGGCTGAACTGACTCAAGCAATCGAAGATCGTGCAAACGCGCTGATTGCTGAAGGTTTGCAAGGTGTTAAACGCCTACCACTGGCAGAAGCGAAAGCATCGGATCTGTTTGTCGAGATGGATTTGGTGAAGCCATACATCGATGATCTAGTGAATGTTATCGATATGGAAGCAATCCAAAAAGCAAACCTGAAGATTGGTGTAGATCCATTGGGTGGCAGTGGCATTGATTACTGGCGTCAAATTGGTCAGGCATACGACCTAGACCTAACGCTAGTAAGTGAAGCGATTGACCCTTCTTTCCAATTCATGTCTCTAGATAAAGACGGCGTTGTACGTATGGACTGTTCATCTCCTTACGCAATGGCAGGTTTGTTGGCACTGAAAGACGAATACGATCTAGCATTTGGTAACGATCCTGACTACGACCGTCATGGTATCGTAACGCCAAAAGGTTTGATGAACCCGAATCACTTCTTAGCGGTTTGTATCGATTACCTATACCGTCACCGTGACGCGTGGGGTAAAGATGTCGCTGTGGGTAAAACGCTAGTATCAAGTGCTCTGATTGACCGTGTTGTTGCAGATCTAGGTCGTGAGCTATGTGAAGTACCTGTTGGCTTCAAATGGTTTGTGGATGGCCTGTACACTGGTAAGTTCGGTTTCGGCGGTGAAGAAAGCGCTGGTGCGTCTTTCCTTCGTAAAGATGGTACGCCTTGGTCAACAGACAAAGACGGCATCTTGCTATGTCTTCTAGCGGCAGAGATCACTGCGGTAACGGGTAAGAACCCTCAAGATTACTATGAAGAGCTTGCAGCGAAGCACGGTGAATCTAAGTACAACCGTATTCAAGCTGTAGCAAATGGCCCACAAAAAGACGTACTGAAGAAGTTGTCGCCAGAAATGGTAGCGGCTGAAACTCTAGCAGGTGATACAATTACTGCTCGCTTAACGCACGCTCCAGGTAATGGCGCTGCAATCGGTGGTCTAAAAGTAACAACAACTAATGGCTGGTTTGCAGCTCGCCCATCAGGCACAGAAGATATCTACAAGATTTACTGTGAGAGTTTTAAAGGTGAAGAGCACCTAAAACAAATCGAAGCAGAAGCACAGGAAATCGTTAATCAAGTGTTTGCAGCCGCTGGTTTGTAATTCAAAGGATTAAGGTTTTGAAAGGGTCGACAATGTGTCGGCCCTTTTTTTGTTTGTTGAGAGGGAACGCTGTGCTTCGAGAGGCGAGAAAAAGAAAGAAATCCCCAACTCGCTCGTTCCTTACTCTTGAGGATGATGAATTAGATATACTGACTTTGATAACGTCTTTCCCGAAAGCGACGAAGGAACGTAGTCGTGAATCTCTTACAACTGTGAACATGGAGATTAGGACGTTGATATAACCTATCCACAGAAAACCAAAATAAAATCTTACCTCGTCTCTAGTTTGGCCAAGTATCTGGTACAACAAACCAAAATTCCCCGCTCTTAGTTTGAGCGTGAATGAACCTATCGGATGGCTTATTGATTGGCTCTAAGAACTCCTCATTGCCTATTGCCCAAAGCGGTTTAGAAAGGGCGTAAAGCGGCTCTTCGACTTGCTCCCATTGACTTTGATAGCACCAGTAACCGGATATTTGGCTTTGGTTTAGTTCGTATCCTAAACAGCTTGTTGGGATAGGTTCTGCAGAAAAAGGGTTAACGTAAAGACGTCCCTGCATCAGGAGGTGCTCACTCGGGATATGGTCTAAAGGCAGTTGCTGATGGAACTCTTCTCTCTGGCTCATCTTTAGCTGGTGGGTGAGCATACGTTCGAGTTTCTTATGCAGTTGGTCGTGTGCATTCGGGCCATACCAAATGCCTTCATGCAGTAAGTAGAATTTAATGGCGACTTCCCAATGCTCGTGTTGGTTTGTTTCCTGATTTTCGAGGATCAAATCGACGGCGCCAATTGTGCGACCGGTAGCATCATTGAGTTGAATCTCTTCGGCAACCAACTCATATCGAGAGGAGCAAGTCAGCAACTTGGTACAAAGATGTTGGTATAGAAAGCCGAGTCGTGGGTTGCCATCGTAATCTTCATTGTCTGGTAGCGGCAATGCCGGAATATCTTCAACAGTGACAAAGGGCGTTTGAAGTTTAAAAAGTGGTGGGGTGTTAGCAATCCATTGATAGAAACGTTGTAGAGAATTCATCCATTATCCTTGTTGTCACGGGCAAAGCGTCTTTATTGTATCTAAATTTATTTGACTTGGGGATGCCACAACTGGCATCTCGATTGCGGTTCGAGATACACTTTGCTCAAGCCACAAGTATTGGAAGTAAAAATGAATAATTTACAGCTGGAAAAGCTCCTTAACGAGAAACTGTCGCCGCAACTGATTAAAGACTATGCACCTAATGGTATGCAAGTAGAAGGCAAATTAGAAATCAAACGCATCGTGACAGGTGTCACTGCTTCACAAGCGCTGATCGATAAAGCCATCGAGTTAGATGCTGATGCACTGCTTGTTCACCACGGCTACTTTTGGAAAGGCGAGCCAGAGCCAATTCGTGGTATGAAAGGAAAGCGTATCCGTAGCTTGATCAAAAATGATATCAACCTATATGGCTACCACTTACCGTTAGACATTCATCCTGAACTAGGTAACAACGCAGAACTTGCACGCTTGCTAGACATTGAAGTGGAAGGCGGCTTAGAAGGGCATCCTCAATCGGTAGCGATGTTTGGTCGTTTGAAACAGGCAATGACAGGTGCCGACTTCGCGAACAAAATCAATCAAGTACTAAACCGTGAACCTTTGCATATTGCCCCTGGCAATGCAGACAAAATGATTGAGACAGTCGGCTGGTGTACTGGCGGTGGTCAGGATTTCATTGAGCTTGCTGCTCAGCATGGATTAGATGCATTTATTTCGGGTGAGATCTCGGAGCGCACCACTTACACGGCTCGTGAGTTAGACATTCATTATTTCTCAGCTGGCCACCATGCTACCGAACGTTACGGCATTAAAGCGTTGGGTGAGTGGTTAGCGCAGGAGCATGGCTTAGACGTCACGTTTATCGATATTGATAACCCAGTATAAAAGGGAAGGGCTTTGTCCTTTGCTATGAGAGACTGTTGTACTTCGGGATCTGAAGGGAAGAACAGATCCCCAACTCGCTCGTCCCTCGCTCTTGAGGATGACGAAGTACTCGGACCCCGCACGAGCGCTATCCCGCACCCATAGGGCTTCAGCTCGCTCCTGAGTTCCTTAAATAAAGAAAGGGTTGACGCTTTCACGCCAACCCTTATTTTTATTCGATTCTAACCGTTACTCACGCTCGTGCAATGGTGAGAACTCACGTTGAGTTTCACCAGTGTATAGCTGACGAGGACGACCGATTCGGTTTAGTGGGTCGCTGTGCATTTCGTTCCAGTGAGCGATCCAACCGATAGTACGAGAAATCGCGAAGATTACCGTAAACATCGATACAGGAATACCGATCGCTTTTAAGATGATGCCTGAGTAGAAGTCTACGTTCGGGTAAAGCTTCTTAGACACGAAGTATTCGTCAGAAAGTGCAATACGCTCAAGTTCCATTGCTACATCTAGTAGTGGATCTTTGATGTTCAGCTCTTTTAGAACTTCGTGACATGTTTCACGCATTACTGTTGCACGTGGGTCGTAGTTCTTGTAAACGCGGTGACCGAAGCCCATCAGACGGAATGGGTCATCTTTGTCTTTCGCACGCTCTACATACTCAGGAATGTTATCTACGCTGCCAATCTCTTCAAGCATCTTCAGACACGCTTCGTTTGCACCACCGTGTGCAGGACCCCATAGAGAAGCAATACCTGCGGCAATACACGCAAACGGGTTCGCGCCAGAAGAACCAGATAGACGAACCGTCGACGTTGAAGCGTTTTGCTCGTGATCTGCGTGAAGTGTGAAGATTTTATCCATCGCACGCGCAACAACAGGGTTTACTTCGTATTCTTCACATGGGTTTGCGTACATCATGTGTAAGAAGTTTTCTGCGTAGTTTAGGTCGTTACGAGGGTAAATAAACGGCTGGCCGATTGAGTACTTGTAACACATCGCCGCCAATGTTGGCATTTTCGATAGCAGACGGTAAGCCGCAATTTCGCGGTGCTCGTCGTTGTTGATATCTAGTGAATCGTGGTAGAAGGCCGCTAGTGCACCAACTACGCCACACATTACTGCCATTGGGTGAGCGTCGCGACGGAAGCCATGGAAGAAGCTTGCGATTTGCTCGTGGACCATAGTATGGCGAGTAACAGTTGTTTTAAATTGCTCGTATTGCTCACGGGTAGGGGCTTCGCCATAAAGCAGGATGTAACATACTTCCAAGTAATCTGCGTTATTGGCTAATTGATCAATCGGGTAACCGCGGTGCAAAAGAATACCTTTGCCGCCATCGATGTATGTGATTGATGATTCACAAGATGCAGTGGCAAGAAAACCTGGGTCAAAAGTAAAGTAACCATTGGCTCCCAGTTTACGAACATCAATTACAGGTGTACCTAGCGTACCGTCCATAATTGGCAGTTCGATCGGCGCATGACCTTCAACATGAAGGGTAGCTTTCTTATCCGCCATAACAATCTCCTTTGTTTATTATTTAATCCGTCCAGGATGTTTATGTGCCATTTTTGTACTGTTGTTAAAGCTTAAAGTCAATTTTTCTCCATTTTTGTGTGCACTTGTTATGATTTTTCTCATGAAAATCGTTAAAAATCTGTTCTATGTAGCATAATTTGTTACATCAATTGTATTAGAATGTTGCTGGTCGTATATTAGCACAGAAAATTTTAGTTAAATCCTTATAAATTCGGGGCTGGAAACAAAAGTGAGGTTTGTTTGTGGACTCCGGTTGTTAACAAAGTGTTTACAATTATCTCTAGGTATATTGCGAGTATTTGTTAATCAAATGTTAACTTTTGCACATTTGGAAGCTGAAATTAGTTATAACAATAAATGCTCAATGGAGCTGAGTGAGCAAGCCCGTGAAAGAAAGAAAGTCAAGACCTGTTAATTTAGATTTACAGACCATCCGCTTTCCCATCACAGCAATCGCGTCAATCCTACACCGAGTGTCGGGAGTGATTACGTTTGTTGCGGTGGGCATATTGCTTTGGTTACTGTCCATTTCTCTGTCATCCCCTATGGGTTTTATGGAAGCCGCTGACATTGTCGATAGCTTCTTCGTGAAATTCATTCTGTGGGGCATTCTAACTGCACTTGCCTACCACATTGCTGGTGGTGTTCGTCACCTACTGATGGACCTAGGCCACTTTGAAGAACTCGAATCCGGCGCGATGAGCGCGAAAGTCGCGTTTGGTGCTACTGCAGTGTTATCACTATTGGCGGGGATCTTGGTATGGTAAAACACGTTTCTTCATTTGGTCGTAATGGTGTCCACGATTTCTTATTGATTCGTGCATCAGCGATCATTATGACTTTATACACGATTTATCTGGTTAGCTTTTGTGCCTTCACAGATATCTCTTATGCATCTTGGACCCAATTCTTTGGTGGAACATTCACTAAAGTCTTCACCATGTTGGCACTTGTTTCAGTACTGATTCACGCGTGGATTGGTTTGTGGCAAGTATTAACCGATTACATTAAGTGCGCGAAACTTCGTGGTGCACTTCAACTTGGTGTTATTGCCGTGCTATTCGGCTATGTCTTCTCTGGTCTATTTATTCTGTGGGGTGCGTAAGTGTCTATTCCAGTTCGTGAGTTTGATGCCGTAGTAATCGGCGCTGGTGGTGCAGGTATGCGCGCTGCACTACAAATTTCAGAGCAAGGTCTTTCTTGTGCTTTGCTATCTAAAGTATTCCCAACTCGTTCACACACTGTTTCTGCTCAAGGTGGTATTACGGTTGCGCTAGGTAACGCGCACGAAGACCATTGGGAACAGCACATGTACGATACGGTTAAAGGTTCTGACTATATCGGTGACCAAGACGCAATCGAGTACATGTGTAAGAACGGTCCTGAATCTGTTATCGAGCTAGAGAAAATGGGTCTTCCTTTCTCTCGTTTTGATAACGGCACTATTTACCAACGCCCGTTTGGTGGTCAGTCAAAGAACTTTGGCGGTGAGCAAGCGGCACGTACAGCGGCAGCGGCTGACCGTACTGGTCACGCACTTCTGCACACGCTTTACCAACAGAACATCAAGCACAAAACAACGGTATTCTCTGAGTGGTATGCTCTTGATATCGTTAAAAATGAAGATGGTGTTGTTCTAGGCTGTACTGCGCTATGCATGGAAACGGGTGAAGTGTGCTACTTCAAATCGAAAGCAACTATCTTAGCAACTGGTGGTGCAGGCCGTATTTACGCATCAACAACTAACGCGCACATCAATACTGGTGATGGTGTTGGTATGGCACTTCGTGCGGGTGTTCCGATGCAAGATATGGAAATGTGGCAGTTCCACCCAACGGGTATCGCTGGCGCAGGTGTGCTTGTAACCGAAGGTTGTCGTGGCGAGGGTGGTTACCTTCTTAATAAAGACGGCGAGCGCTTCATGGAACGTTATGCACCTAACGCGAAAGACCTTGCTGGTCGTGACGTGGTTGCACGTTCAATGATGATTGAAATCCGTGAAGGTCGTGGCTGTGATGGCCCTTGGGGTCCACACATTAAACTGAAACTGGACCACCTGGGTAAAGAAACACTTGAGTCACGTCTACCTGGCGTTTGTGAACTGTCTCGTACATTTGCTCACGTTGATCCGGTCAAAGAGCCAATCCCTGTAATTCCTACTTGTCACTATATGATGGGTGGTATTCCTACTCAAGTATCAGGCCAAGCGATTCGTCAGGATGAGAATGGCGGTGACGTTGAAGTTCAAGGTCTATTTGCTTGTGGTGAGATTGCTTCTGTATCGGTACACGGTGCAAACCGTCTAGGTGGTAACTCACTACTTGACTTGGTGGTATTTGGTCGTGCGACGGGCCTTCATCTGGGTGAAACACTGCTTAAACAAGCTGACGCGAAACCTGCTACAGAAGCTGATATTGAACGTTCACTAGAGCGTTACAACCGTTGGGAAAATAGTACTGACGGTGAAGACCCAGCGCAAATTCGTAAAGACCTACAACAGTGTATGCAAAACAACTTCTCGGTATTCCGTGAAGGTGATGCAATGGCAAAAGGTCTAGTAGAGCTGAAAGCTATCCGTGAACGTCTGAAAAACGCTCACCTTGCTGATAAGTCGACTGAGTTCAACACACAACGTATTGAGTGTCTTGAACTAGAAAACTTGATGGAAACTGCTTATGCGACGGCGGTTGCGGCTAACTACCGCACAGAAAGCCGTGGTGCGCATGCTCGTTTTGACTTCCCAGACCGTGATGATGAGCAGTGGCTATGCCACTCTATCTACAACCCAGAAACGGAAGCAATGACGAAACGTGGTGTAAACATGGAGCCTATCCATCGTGAAGCATTTCCACCAAAAGCACGTACGTACTAAGGAAAGGAGGGTAATATTATGAAACTGAATTTCTCTTTGTACCGCTACAATCCTGATGTCGACCAAAAGCCGTACATGAAAGACTACACGCTTGAAGTGGAAGAAGGATCAGACATGATGCTTCTGGATGCCTTGATTCTATTAAAAGAGCAAGATCCTAGCATTGCGTTTCGTCGTTCATGCCGTGAAGGTGTATGTGGCTCTGATGGCCTAAACATGAACGGTAAGAATGGCCTTGCGTGTATTACGCCACTTTCAGCACTTCAAGGCGACCAGATTGTCATCCGTCCATTACCTGGTCTACCAGTAGTACGCGATCTTATCGTTGACATGACACAGTTCTACGATAACTATGCGAAAGTTAAGCCTTTCTTGATTGATGATGGTGCTCTACCACCATCTCGTGAAAACTTACAGTCGCCAGATGAGCGTGCCCATTTAGATGGATTGTACGAATGTATCATGTGTGCATGTTGTACAACGTCTTGTCCATCATTCTGGTGGAACCCAGATAAATTTATCGGCCCTGCTGGTCTTTTAGCGGCTTATCGCTGGCTAATTGATAGCCGAGATACAGCAACTGATGAACGTTTGTCCGATCTTGATGATGCATTTAGCGTTTTTCGTTGCCATGGCATCATGAATTGTGTAAGTGTTTGTCCTAAGGGGCTAAATCCTACGAAAGCCATCGGTCACATCAAGTCGATGCTAGTGAATCGTTCGATTTAATTAACAACAAAAATTGCCGCTCCACTTGGAGCGGCTCTTAATAGCTCGGCGCAGACCGAAGCAAACGTGAAAACTACTGGTTAAGGGAAAATATGCACAACGGCGTGATGAAGGCATGGCTCGAGTCTTCACACTTGGCTGGCGCCAATGCAACGTATGTAGAGGACCTCTACGAACTGTATCTAAGTGACCCCGATCTGGTAAGTGAGGAGTGGAAACGTGTATTCGATGAGTTGCCTAAGAACTCAGAAGAAGTGGCTGATCAGCCGCACTCGCGTGTCCGCGACTACTTCCGACGACTCGCTCAAGAAACAAAGCATTACAGTGTCCAGGTTAGTGATCCAGATGTCGACGCTAAGCAAGTAAAAGTTCTCCAGCTTATCAACGCATACCGCTTCCGCGGTCATGAAGCTGCTGAACTTGATCCTCTAGGTTTATGGCAACGCCCACCTGTGGCGGAGCTAGACCCTGCATTCCACAATCTCACCGAAGATGACTTCGCAGAAACTTTCAACGTAGGTTCTTTTGCCATTGGCCAAGAAACGATGCAGTTGAAAGACATCTACTCAGCACTGAAGAAAACCTACTGTGGTTCTATCGGTGCAGAATACATGCACATGACAGACACAGAGCAAAAGCGTTGGATCCAACAACGTCTTGAATCTGTCGTTGGTCAGCCATCTTTCGATAAAGACGAAAAACGTACATTCCTTGAGGAGCTAACGGCTGCTGAAGGGCTTGAGCGTTACTTGGGTGCTAAGTTCCCAGGTGCGAAGCGTTTCTCTCTAGAAGGTGGTGATGCACTGATTCCGATGACAAAAGAGCTGATCCGTCATGCTGGTACAAGTGGCATGCGTGAAGTGGTTATCGGTATGGCTCACCGTGGACGTTTGAACATGCTTGTTAACGTTCTTGGTAAGAAGCCGCAAGATTTGTTTGATGAGTTTGCGGGTAAGCATGATGAAACATGGGGTACGGGTGACGTTAAGTACCACCAAGGTTTCTCTGCAGACTTTGCAACACCGGGTGGTGATGTTCACCTCGCGCTAGCCTTCAACCCATCTCACCTTGAGATTGTAAACCCAGTAGTTATTGGTTCGGTTCGTGCTCGTCAAGATCGCTTAGGTGACTTTGATGGAAGCCGCGTACTGCCTATTACTATCCACGGTGACTCTGCAATCGCAGGTCAGGGTGTGGTAGCAGAGACGTTCAACATGTCTCTTGCACGTGGTTTCTGCGTTGGCGGTACGGTCCGTATTGTTGTTAACAACCAAGTTGGCTTCACTACGTCGAACCCTCGTGATACACGTTCGACTATGTACTGTACTGATATCGCGAAGATGGTTCAGGCACCAATTTTCCACGTTAATGCAGACGATCCAGAAGCGGTTGCTTTCGTAACACGCATTGCACTGGATTACCGTAACGAGTTCAAACGTGATGTTGTGATTGATTTGGTTTGTTACCGTCGTCACGGTCACAACGAAGCGGATGAGCCGAATGCGACTCAGCCGTTGATGTACCAAAAAATCAAAAAACATCCAACGCCTCGTAAGCTGTACGCTGATGTTCTGATCGACAAAAACGAATCAGACATCGAGGTGGCGACCCAGCTAGTTAATGAGTACCGTGACGCACTTGATAAAGGTGAGGTTGTGGTAAAAGAGTGGCGTCCAATGGCACTTCATTCAGTAGACTGGTCACCATACCTTGGTCACGACTGGGATGTGGAGTGGGACAACAAGTTTGATGCGACTCGCTTGAAAGAGCTAGGTCAACGTCTGATTCAATACCCAGATAGCCATAAGCTGCAAAGCCGTGTAAACAAGCTTTACAATGATCGTTCTGCAATGATCAGCGGTGAAAAGGCGATTGACTGGGGTATGGCTGAAACACTGGCATACGCAACGCTGGTTGATGATGGCAAGCGTATTCGTATCTCAGGCCAGGACTCTGGACGTGGTACTTTCTTCCACCGCCACTCAGTTCTACATAACCAGAACGATGCTAGCACCTATATCCCGCTGGCGAATATTCATGACAAACAAGGTCCATTCCAAGTCTTTGACTCAGTGTTGTCAGAAGAAGCGGTATTGGCGTTTGAATATGGTTACGCTACAGCAGAGCCAAGCGGCTTGACCATTTGGGAAGCACAGTTCGGTGACTTCGCAAACGGTGCACAAGTGGTGATTGACCAGTTCATCTCGTCAGGTGAGCAAAAGTGGGCTCGTCTGTGTGGCCTAACCATGCTGTTGCCACACGGTTATGAAGGTCAAGGTCCAGAGCACTCATCAGCGCGTCTAGAGCGTTACCTACAATTATGTGCAGAACAAAACATGCAGGTTGTAGTGCCATCTACACCAGCTCAGGTTTACCACATGATCCGTCGTCAGGTGGTGCGTCCTATGCGTCGCCCACTGATTGTTATGTCACCTAAGTCGCTACTGCGTCATCCACTTTGTACTTCAACGTTGGAAGAGTTGTCTGATGGCACATTCCAACCAGCAATTCCAGAAACTGATAATCTGGAGCCAAGCAAAGTGAAGCGTGTTGTGTTCTGTTCGGGTAAGGTTTACTTCGACTTGCTAGAACAGCGTCGCAACAACGAACAAGATGATGTGGCTATTGTGCGTATCGAGCAGCTTTATCCATTCCCGATGGATGAGGTTCAAGCCGCTATTGCACAATACACGAATGTTGAAGATTTCGTATGGTGTCAGGAAGAGCCTCAAAACCAGGGTGCTTGGTACTGTAGCCAACACAACTTCCGTGCTGCTATCCCAGCAGGCGCAGATCTTAAATACGCAGGTCGCCCAGCTTCTGCTTCGCCAGCAGTAGGCTACATGTCGGTGCACTTGAAACAACAAAAAGCGTTGGTTGAAGACGCTCTGAACGTGAACTCAAAAACTTCGAATTAAGAACTAGAAGTTAAAGGAAGAAACAGATATGACAATTGAAATTCTGGTTCCAGATTTACCTGAATCAGTTGCTGACGCAACCGTAGCGACATGGCACAAACAACCAGGCGACGCAGTAGAGCGTGATGAAGTTCTGGTTGACATCGAAACCGATAAAGTTGTGCTTGAAGTACCTGCTCCGGAAGCGGGCGTATTAGAAGCCATTATTGAAGAAGAAGGTGCAACAGTACTTTCTAAGCAGTTGATCGCTAAGCTTAAGCCAGGTGCAGTAGCAGGCGAACCAACAACAGATTCAACAGAAGACAAAGAAGCGTCTCCTGATAAGCGTCATAAAGCAACGCTAACAGAAGAGAGCAACGATGCGCTAAGCCCAGCAGTTCGTCGTCTTCTTGCTGAACACGGTCTTGAAGCTAGCCAAGTGAAAGGCTCTGGTGTTGGCGGCCGTATTACTCGCGAAGACATTGAAGCACACCTTGCAAACGCAAAAGCGGCACCGAAAGCAGAAGCTCCAGCAGCCGTTGAAGCGCCTGCAGCAGCTCGTAGCCAAAAACGTGTACCAATGACGCGTCTGCGCAAGACAGTAGCAAACCGTCTTCTAGAAGCGAAGAACAACACGGCAATGCTAACCACGTTTAACGAAGTGAACATGAAGCCAATCATGGACCTTCGTAAGCAATACAAAGACCAGTTCGAAGAGCGTCACGGCACTCGTCTTGGCTTCATGTCTTTCTACGTGAAAGCAGTAACTGAAGCACTAAAACGTTACCCAGAAGTGAATGCCTCTATCGATGGTGATGATATCGTTTACCACAACTACTTCGACATCAGCATGGCGGTTTCTACGCCACGTGGTCTAGTGACTCCAGTTCTAAAAGACTGTGACACACTAGGTTTTGCTGATATCGAGAAAGGCATCAAAGAGCTAGCGATCAAAGGCCGTGACGGCAAGCTAACGGTTGATGAGTTGATGGGCGGTAACTTCACTATCACCAATGGCGGTGTATTTGGTTCATTGATGTCTACGCCAATCATCAACCCACCACAATCGGCAATCTTGGGCATGCACAAAATCCAAGAGCGTCCAATGGCGGTTGACGGCAAAGTAGAAATCTTGCCAATGATGTATCTAGCACTATCTTACGATCACCGTTTGATTGATGGTCGTGAATCTGTGGGTTTCCTAGTAACCATTAAAGAGCTACTAGAAGATCCAGCACGTCTGTTATTAGACGTTTAATATCGCTAAAACGTCGAGTTGTCCTTGATAGCTCGACGTCCACGATATCCAAGGCTAGACTGGCTCAGCGTCTGGCCTTCACTTGAACTGCGCCCGATAAATACATAAGCAGTTGATTTGAGAAGACCCTACAGACGCACCGCATGAAGTGGTGTTATGGAAATAATAAATCCCTTGAGGGATAAACAAACGGAATATCAAAATGAATTTGCATGAATACCAAGCCAAACAGCTGTTTGCAGAATTCGGTTTGCCTGTACCGGAAGGCTACGCATGTGATACGCCACAAGAAGCTTTCGAAGCAGCGGGTCGCATCACTACTGAAAAGAAAGTTGTAAAATGTCAGGTTCACGCTGGTGGCCGCGGTAAAGCGGGCGGTGTTGAGCTACACGATACAAAAGATGGCGTAAAAGAATTCGCACAAAAATGGCTAGGTAAGAACTTGGTGACTTACCAAACAGACGCAAATGGTCAGCCTGTTACTAAAATCCTTGTAGAAGAAGCGTCTAACATCGCTAACGAACTTTACCTTGGTGCGGTTGTAGACCGTGCGACTCGTAAGATCGTTTTCATGGCTTCGACTGAAGGTGGTGTGGAAATCGAAAAAGTTGCGGAAGAAACGCCGGAGCTAATCCACAAAGCAGCAATCGATCCACTGGTGGGCCCTCAGGCTTACCAAGGTCGCGAGCTAGCATTCAAACTTGGTCTTGAAGGTGACCAAATCAAACAATTCGTTAAGATCTTCATGGGTCTTGGCACTATGTTCTCTCAGTACGACCTAGCGCTACTAGAGATCAACCCACTGGTTATTACTGGCGAAGGCAACCTGCTGTGTCTTGATGGTAAGATCAACATCGACTCAAACGCGCTATACCGTCAGCCTAAGCTTCGTGAAATGCACGATCCTTCACAAGAAGACGAGCGTGAAGCACACGCAGCTCAGTGGGAACTGAACTACGTAGCACTCGATGGCAACGTTGGTTGTATGGTTAACGGTGCGGGTCTAGCGATGGGTACAATGGACATCGTGAACCTACACGGTGGTAAGCCTGCTAACTTCCTAGATGTAGGTGGCGGCGCGACAAAAGAGCGTGTAGCAGAAGCATTCAAGATCATCCTATCTGATGACAACGTGAAAGCCGTTCTAGTAAACATCTTCGGCGGTATCGTACGTTGTGACATGATCGCAGAAGGCATCATCGGTGCAGTGAAAGAAGTTGGTGTAACTGTACCTGTTGTTGTTCGTCTAGAAGGTACTAACGCAGACCTAGGTCGCGAAGTTCTTGCTAATTCTGATGTTGATATCATTGCTGCTGAGTCGCTAACAGATGCTGCTCAGAAAGTTGTTGCTGCTGCGGAGGCTAAATAATGTCTGTACTAATTAACAAAGACACTAAAGTAATCTGTCAGGGCTTCACTGGTGGTCAAGGTACTTTCCACTCAGAGCAGGCAATTGCTTACGGTACACAAATGGTTGGTGGTGTATCTCCAGGTAAAGGTGGTCAAACTCACCTTGGCCTTCCTGTATTCAACACGGTACGTGAAGCAGTAGAAGTGACTGGCGCAACAGCAACAGTTATCTACGTTCCAGCACCATTCTGTAAAGATGCAATCCTAGAAGCGATCGACGCAGGTATCGAGCTTATCGTAACGATCACTGAAGGCATCCCAACAACAGATATGATCGACGTAAAAGTGAAGCTAGAAGAAACTGGCGTTCGCATGATCGGTCCTAACTGTCCGGGTGTTATCACGCCTGATGAGTGTAAGATCGGCATCATGCCTGGTCACATCCACAAGAAAGGTAAAGTGGGCATCGTTTCTCGCTCAGGTACACTAACGTACGAAGCGGTTAAGCAAACGACTGACGAAGGCTTTGGCCAGTCAACGTGTGTTGGTATCGGTGGCGACCCAATTCCAGGTTCAAACTTCATTGACATCCTGAAGCTTTTCCAAGAAGACCCTGAAACAGAAGCAATCGTAATGATTGGCGAAATCGGTGGTACTGCGGAAGAGGAAGCTGCGGCTTACATCAAAGAAAACGTAACGAAGCCAGTGGTTTCTTACATTGCGGGTGTTACTGCTCCTCCTGGTAAGCGTATGGGTCACGCAGGTGCTATCATCTCTGGTGGTAAAGGTACTGCAGAAGACAAATTCGCAGCACTAGAAGCGGCTGGCGTTAAGACTGTGAAATCTCTAGCTGAGATTGGTAAAGGTCTACGCGAAGTGACAGGTTGGTAATCAACCAAACCACGTTATAAGTATTAAAAAGCCTGCGATTTCGCAGGCTTTTCTTTTTCTGGTCCATCTTGATTTGCGTCTCAAGCATGGTTTTTTCTAACACTCAGTGCGATTATGCTTTGCGCCTAATCAGTTGGCTAAGCATAAACAGGGTCGTCGCGCTAATCACAACGGAAGGGCCAGCTGGAGTATCGAAATGCCAAGACAGGCTCAGACCCATCAGCACAGCAATCGAACCGATAATCGAAGCAAACAGTGCCATTTGTTCTGGCGAAGAAGAAACTTTACGCGCAGTTGCGGCTGGGATGATCAATAGCGACGTCATGATCAATGCACCAACAAATTTCATTCCGACTGCAATCACCACACCTACCATAAGCATCAGTACTAGACGCACTAAATCGGTGTTCACTCCTTCAACAGCAGCAAGCTCTTCGCTCACAGTGCTGGATAGCAATGGGCGCCAAAACAGATACAAACAAGCGCTGACTGCGACAACACCAGCATAGATGAACATCAGATCTTGAGGTGATACCGCCAATAGGTCACCAAACAAGTAGCTCATTAGGTCGACACGAACGTTGTCTAAGAAACTCACCGATACTAAACCGATAGATAGAGCACTGTGCGCTAAGATGCCCAGCAAAGTATCTGTTGCGACAAGCTGTTGCTTTTGAAGTGTCACTAGCAGTACTGCTAAAGCGAGACAGCAAACAAGCAGTGCAAGGTATAGATTTATATCTAGTAGGAAGCCAAGTGCCAACCCCATCAAAGATGCATGTGCAAGCGTATCACCGAAGTAAGCCATTTTGCGCCATACCACGAATGAGCCAAGTGGGCCTGCGATGATTGCGATACCAATACCGGCCAGAATTGAAGGCAATAAAAACTCAATCATGATGATGGTGTCCGTGAGAATGGTTTGAACAAGATGTCGCGTCACCAGTCACTGGTGCTCCAGCCAAGTCGTGATGATGGTGTTCATGGTCGTGATGGTAAAATGCTAAAGACTCACGAGCGGCGTTACCAAATAACGCAATATAAGAAGGGTGTTGAGTAATGGTGGCTGGTGAACCTGAACAGCACACATGGTGATGTAAGCAAATTACATCATCAGTTTTTGCCATGACTAAATGCAGGTCGTGCGAAACCATAAATACACCACAATCAAAGCGATGGCGAATGCTCTCTATCAGATCATATAAGTCGATTTGACCTTGTACGTCGACACCTTGAGCCGGCTCATCCAGCACTAATAACTCTGGGCGCTGTAGGAGCGCACGGGCAAGCAGTACACGTTGATTCTCACCACCAGAAAGACGGTGCATGTTGCTTGCGATGAGGTGTTCAGCACCGACAAGCTTTAATGCATCGAGGCATTCTTGCTTACTGTATTTTCCTGCTAAGTTTAAGAAGCGGATGACAGTCAGTGGTAACGAGTCATTGAGTTTCAGCTTTTGAGGTACGTAGCCAATTTTCAGTTTACGTTGTCTAATTAGCTTGCCACTAGTTGGCTTTTGGAGACCTAAAATGACTTTAACTAACGTCGATTTCCCCGCTCCATTGGGACCAATTAGGGTGGTGATCTTGCCCTTTTCTAATTCCATAGTGATATTATCGAGAACTCTGCGTTCGTCAAATTCGACGCATAACTGCTCAAGACGGACTAGTGAAGACATGAATGAAACTCATTTGCAATTCAATAATGTTATAATGTAACATTATCTCACTTTCCACGCCATACCCCAAGAAAAACTATGAAAAGAGCCATCATTCTTGCCGTTTCTACATTATTGACAGTGCCTGTTCATGCAGTAACGGTGTTAACCAGTATTAAGCCAATTCAAATGATCACAACCGAGCTGACGGAAGGCGTTACATCGCCAGATGTTTTGCTGCAATCAAATGCGTCACCTCATGACTATGCGCTTCGTCCATCAGATGTGAAGAAAGTAGCTTCCGCCGACCTTGTCATTTGGTACGGCCATGATCTCGAACCTTTCCTAGAGAAAGTGGTGACGGATAAAGGTAACACGCTAACTGTTAGCGAAATTCCGGGCCTGTCGTTACGTGCATTTAGTGGTGAGCATGATCACCATGATGGTCACGATCACGGCACACACGATCCACATTTCTGGTTGGGTGTTGAAACCGTAAAACAAGTTGCCAACGCTATCGCTCACAAACTTGCAGAAATCGATCCTACGAATGCAGACACTTACGCAGCAAACTTGAAGAAGTTTGAAGCGGAGTTAAAAGCTACGGATGCGGAGATTAAGCAACAACTGACACCAGTGCAAGACAAAGGTTATTTTGTTTTCCACGATGCTTACGGCTATTTTGAATCACGTTACAACCTAAATCAACTCGGGCACTTTACGGTTTCTCCAGATCGTAAACCGGGAGCAAAAACATTGATTCATATTCGTAAAACGTTGGGTACAGGTGATGTTGCTTGTGTGTTCTCAGAACCACAATTCACCCCTGCTGTGGTTGAAAGTGTGATGCGTGGCAGCGATGTTAATGCTGGCGTTCTTGACCCATTGGGTAGCAGTGTTGATGTTAAATCAGGCAGTTACTTTGTATTCTTGAAAGGAATTTCAAACAGTTTTGCTCAATGTTTGAGCGAAAAGTAACAATTGTGTTGTACTTGTCGGCATTGAATCTGTTTTTAACGTGATCCAGCAGTAAGATTTGACAGCAATCGTGAGTCGAAACTTTTATCGCACGGGAATTGATATATTATTAGCATAATTAGCGCTTCGAAATAACGATACTTTTAAGCCTGACCATGGATTGTTGAAAGGCATATGAAGCGCAATATTATGTTATTAAGGGTTTCGACTTGCTCCGTACTATCACCCAGCTATGGTTGGGTATTTTGCTTTCCTTTCCAGTACTTGCGCTTGATAGTGCCAGTGCAATCTTCTACCCATTACCGACTCAGATAAAGGGTACGTTCATTGCTGCCCAACACCTTTTCTCTGGAGAGCAGGGCGGCTTGTGGATTCATGACGTGCATGGCCGAGTGCTTTTTTATGATGGCAGTAACCTTCAGCCCAAGTCAGGTAGTTTGCTAGATTTTTCTGTAGATCAAGTTGCTTATATTGATGGAGCGTTTTGGACTTTTTTCAATAACGAAGTCTATAGAACTAAGCCAAATCAAGAACGAAAGCTAATCTTTAGTTTGAATCCAGGTGCACAAATTAGAAAAATTGGTGCATCAGGTGACTATATCTGGGTTAGTGATGGCTCGCAGTTTTACACTTACCATGTTGCTCAAAATAAGCTCGAGGCGTACTCATTGCTTCAGTTGTATCAACATAGCAACAACAGTCATGTTTACATCAATGACGCTATTTTCGTAAAAACGCGCTGGGTATTAGCAACGAACTCAGGGGCGTACTTATCTGAAGGCAAGCGATTTAATCATGTTGTCTCTTCTAAAAAGCACTTCATTGAAAAAGTTTATTATTCAGCCTCAAGGCGTGAGATCGTCATTGGTTCCCTAAAAGGGGCGTTAGTGTTCAGTCTAGAAAATGCAGAACAACCTATTGTAAGAATTGGCGATTCGCATGTATTGGCAATAGCAGAAACGAATCAAGAGTATTGGATAGGTACAGAGCATGGGCTCTTCGTTCATTCGTTCTTATCCGGTGAGACTTCTAAGGTAACCGCTGCCAGTTTCCAAGAGCTCGATTTGAGTCAAAGTAAAATCTACTCATTGCTTAATGACAACATGGGCGGTATGTGGGTTGCGACAAATCGTGGTATTCGATATTACTCGATGTTTAGCAAAAAATTTGAGCGAATGACTTTCGATGGTGGACATCGAATTGCAGATCTCAACAAAATTACGCAAACCTACACAGGGCCAAAGGATCAGCTGTGGTTATCAAGTGGTCGGAATGTGTATCTGCGCAGTAATGATCGTACCAAACTCATCATTCAAGCTCAAAATGAGATCACACAGTTTGCTATAAGAGAGAAGCAGATTTGGATTGCTACCAATGATGGCCTTCAAGTTTATGACTTATCTACACAACAATGGGTTGAGCTTCCATATCTGAGGGCATTAGCGGGAGCGCCAATAGAGCACATTATTAATACAGATGAAGGAAAAATATGGCTTGCTCGTGGAAAAAGCCTTTTCTACATCGACCCTATTAAGCAGTTGCTACGTAACTTAGGCGGTGATTGGCTCGTTGCAAAATATCTTCCTGCGAAAATAACCCGATTATTTGCTTCTAGCTCTGAACTGATTATTGGTACTGACCATGGTTATTATCAGTATGATGGCGAAAAAATACGATTTAATCACTTTTCGGCAAGTTATGGAGAGGTGCTAGATATTGTCGAATCAACCGATGGGGCATATTGGTTTGCTTCGGCGTATGGCGTATTCAAAACTCAGCTACGTAGTAATGAACAAGTATCCATGGCGTTGCGGATTGATAATGCTCGTCCGGCCTGCATGTTGGCTGACTCTGAAGGTGTCTGGCTTTCATCATCCGTAGGTTTAAGTTATTACCGGTTATCTGGTGAATTAGTCAAACACTACTCTTCAGCTTCAGGGTTGATCAACAATGAATTTACCTCAGGGGTTTGTAATCAGATTTCTCATCCTGAGAGTAACCATAAAACATTAGTGTTTGGCTCAAAATACGGTCTGGTTAAGGCTGACTCCACAACCCTGCTTGTGTCTAAATCTCCTGAATCCAAAGTCATTATTAGCCGGGTGTCCTCGGAAAGTGGCGTGATTCAAGTTGGCGGTGGGGAGCTTAATGACACTTACATTCCGTATGGGTCTTCGGTGAGCTTTTTATTCGGTGTGATGCCAAAACCGAATACCCAAGTACTTCACTTTAGACTCAATACCTATGATGAGTGGCAAGTGCTAGAAGGCAGACAATTGAACTTAGAGCATCTGAGTTCTGGTCACTACACACTTCAAGTTAGCAGCGGTGAGCAAGTTATACGCGGTCAGGTGGGGGCTGAGTTTCAATTTACGGTATTAGAACCTTGGTATCGTACGTCATTTGCTATTTTTAGTTTTGTAATGACGCTGCTGTTCGTGTTTGGCGCTGTAGGTTACTGGCGGTCACGTTATGTCCTTCAACATAATAAAGAGTTGGCGGCGCAGGTAACATTAAAAACTAACCAGCTTCGTCATCAAAGTCGGGTATTACTTTCTAGTAATCAGCAACTACGTAAGCAAATTCAAGTGAGAAACCTGCTTGTTGATCACGTTGCAAGTTCCATAAAAACAAGTATCGACGTCTTTGCTAAGTTTGTTCCTGATGATTGCGATGAATCGACGCAAGATCATTTGAAGAAAGCATATTGGCAGCTTAATGAATTAAAAGTAGTACCGGTAGAGAACACTGGGAGTGCTCAGAGTTACGATTTGAATCAAATTACCAGTTCAGTGATTGACGTGTGGCGAGAAGACTTTAAAAAAGCAGGCTTAGAACTAGAATTTCAGGATGTTGAAAGCCACAGCAGAGTTGTACTGGAAAGCTTTAATCTTGATGTGATCTTTAATACAGTTTTCGCCAATATTATTAAACGTTCTTATCGAGGTCAGTCCGTTAGGGTTTCAATCGGGGAAGATGAGCAGCATATCACTTTAACCATGTTGGATTTTGGTAATCAACTCCCTTCTAAACTGACGTTTGGTAAGCCAATATCAATGAACCAAGTGGATCTGAGTATTGAGCAGTTATCAACGTTGGTTGAAGCTAGTGGAGGGAAGTTATCGATTATAAGCTCTGATACGCAGAATAAGTTCGACATTACGTGGCCGAAAGTTCATTTCACGGATGAACAACTCGAGCATGTAATGATGAATAGCTTCGATGACGTGTTAGAGCCGACTAGGCAAGAGCCAGTTAAGATGTCACCAGAACAAGAGTGGCTCAACAAAGTTTATCAGCTAGTGAGTGACAATTTCTCCGACGCTGAGTTTGGTACTGCCTCAGCTGCAAAATTGTTGTTTATGTCAGAAAGAAGCTTACAACGACGTTTTAAATCAGCGTCATCTCGTACTTTTAAAGATTATCTTACCGAAGTTCGCTTAGAAACAGCATGCGAGCAGCTCCTAGCTGGCGAGAAAATTAGCGAGGTCGCGTTTAATTGTGGCTTTAATGACCCTTCTTATTTTAGTCAGAAGTTTAGACTGCATTTTGGACTGCCACCGTCCAAGTTCGCAACGACTCAAGAGAGCCAAACAAGCCTATAGCTCTTAATTCGATATGACTTAGCCCAGCCTTAGTGCTGGGCTTTTTTACGCTTGCCGTGCGAGCTGCTGATAGAACAAAGCAAACTAAATGTTGGTTTGTTGGATATCCGCTTTAATTTCTACGAGATACGAGATACGAGATACGAGATACGAGATACGAGATACGAGATACGAGATGTCGCCTAAAAACTAGACACAGGGCTTTAGTTAACTAGTTCAAAATCAATGGGGTGGTATGTAAGAGCGATAGGTAATAAGGGTAACAACGACTATTGACTAGTAGTAGAGATTTAAGAGGTTAGTGGAGGTTACTTAAGAAACAATAAAGAAAGAGAAGAAAAAAATATCGTGGTATAGCCGGGGGGACTATACCACGGGTGTCAATGACACCTTCGCTTGCTGCCGGAGTGACATGTTGCCATGCCACCTCTGGAATTCTTTTGAGTGGCTGTTGCCTCTCGATGGGTTAACTATACGGGACCTTACTTATTTTTCTTATAAAAATAACGACACCTTTATGTGAGAAATGCGACAAGTTGAATTTTATACCGTAAGGCATTGATAAATAGGGTTTAATTTATTTTTGGGTTTCTTTTGTTATCGGTTTGTTATTGTTTTCTGTGGGCTCATTTATTGATTTTGACGAAAATGACGGAGTTTTAATTAACGAACTTGACGACTAATAAACAGGGTAGATTCGTGGAATCTTTGATTTCACACAATGAATAGGAGGGTATTGGGGAGTAGAATCGCCCCATTGAATACTCTTAATAATAATATTTATCATTAGCAATACTCTTAAGGGCCATTATGAAGCTATCAGAGATCAAACCCGGAGAAACGGTAACTATTCGATTACTTGAAGGTCTATCCTCAGATGTTCGAAAAAAGCTCATGGTAATGGGGCTACTTCCTAACACTCTAGTAAAAGTAATTCGACGCGCTCCTATGGGCGACCCTCTGCAAGTTGAAGTTCGTGGTGTTTCTGTTGCATTGCGAGAAGCGATTGCGCAAAACATTGAAGTGGAGCGAGCATAATGCAATATCAAATTCTTACTGTAGGTAACCCAAACAGCGGTAAAACAACACTTTTTAATGGCCTGACAGGTGCTAAACAGCAGGTTGGTAACTGGGCGGGTGTAACTGTTGAGAAGAAAACAGGTCAGTTTAAACATGCTGGTGATGATTTTGCTCTGACTGATCTGCCTGGTATTTACTCACTTGATAGTGGTAACGACAGCAACAGTATTGATGAGTCGATCGCATCCCGTGCGGTTTTGACCCACCCAGCGGATCTGATCATCAACGTAGTAGATGCAACCAGTCTTGAACGTAGTCTATATATGACACTTCAACTACGTGAACTTGGCCGTCCAATGATTGTTGTGTTGAACAAGATGGATGCGCTTAAGCGCGAGCGCCAAATCATCAATGTAGCTGAACTGGAAAAGACACTGGGTTGCCCAGTAGTAAGTCTATCTGCGACAAACAAAGCACAAGTTGCCGAGTTTAAAGAGAAGCTACACAAATCTGTGGTTCAAGGTGTTGCACTAAAAGAAATGTCTTTGAACTACGGCGAGCAAATGGAAGCGGCGATCAATAACGTTTCGGCTCTTTTTAATGATCAAACCGTTTCTAACCGTGCTCTAGCGATTCGTGCACTAGAAAAAGATGCACTTGTTCTTAACAGTATGTCGGATGCTGACCGCAATAGCGTTGAAAACACTATTACTGAGCTTGAACTGGATGTTGACCTGCACGTTGCCGACACTAAATACACGCACCTTCACGAAGAGTGTAAGAAAGTACGCCGTAGCGAAGGTAAGCTAAGTCGTAGTGTGACTGAAAAGCTCGACCAGTTCATCCTCAACAAGTGGGTGGGCATTCCATTCTTCTTCGTTGTGATGTACCTAATGTTCATGTTCTCTATCAACATTGGTAGTGCGTTCATCGACTTCTTCGATATCGGTGTTGGTGCGTTGCTAGTTGATGGCGGTCACCACTTATTGGATGGTCATTTGCCAGTTTGGCTGGTAACTGTTCTTGCTGATGGTATCGGTGGTGGTATCCAAACAGTCGCGACTTTCATTCCAGTTATCGCGTGTTTGTACCTTTTCCTAGCCGTGCTTGAAAGCTCAGGCTACATGGCTCGTGCAGCATTCGTACTAGATAAAGTGATGCAGAAGATCGGCCTACCGGGTAAAGCGTTTGTACCGCTTGTTCTTGGTTTTGGCTGTAACGTACCATCAATCATGGCAACTCGTACTTTAGACCAAGAGCGTGAACGTAAACTGGCTGCATCAATGGCACCATTTATGTCATGTGGTGCTCGTCTGCCTGTATACGCGCTATTTGCTGCTGCATTCTTCCCTGGCTCAGGTCAGAACATTGTATTTGCACTTTACCTACTTGGTATTGTGGCTGCGATTTTTACTGGTCTTTTCCTTAAGCACACGCTTTACCCAGGAAGCAGTGACACGTTGGTTATGGAAATGCCAGATTACGAGCTCCCAACACTACAAAACGTCGTGATCAAAACGTGGCAAAAACTGAAGCGCTTTGTATTGGGTGCGGGTAAAACCATCGTAATCGTTGTGGCAATCCTAAGTTTCTTTAACTCACTAGGTACAGATGGTAGCTTTGGTAACGAAGACAGTGAAAATTCTGTACTTTCTAAAGCAGCACAAGTCGTGACACCAGTGTTTGCACCTATCGGCGTTCAAGAAGACAACTGGCCGGCAACTGTTGGTATTATCACGGGGATCTTCGCTAAAGAAGCTGTGGTAGGTACGCTTAACAGCCTATACACCACACCAAGTGATGGCGAAGAAGCGGAATTTGACCTAATGGGCAGCCTAGAAGAAGCGGTAATGAGTATCCCTGATAACCTTGCTGGTTTGAGCTACTCAGATCCACTGGGCATTGAAGTCGGTGACCTTACTGATTCAAGTGCAGTAGCAGAAGAGCAAGAAGTAGATGCATCTATCTTTGGTAACATTAAAGCTCAATTTGCTTCTGGTAACGCAGCGTTTGCTTACCTAATCTTTATTCTTCTTTACACACCATGTGTAGCAGCGATGGGTGCATACGTACGTGAGTTCGGCCATAACTTTGCACGTTTTATTGCGGTGTGGACAATGGGCTTGGCTTACCTATGTGCGACGTTCTACAACCAGTTGACACACTTTGCAGATAGCCCTATTACTAGTGGTATTTGGATGGCAGTGATTGTGGCAATCTTCTTTGGCACATACCGCGTGTTCAAACAAGTTGGTAAGAAACAAAACGGTGCATTAGAGGCGCAAGTAGCATGATTTTAAAAGAGCTTTATCAATACATTGCAGACAAAGGAACCGTCTCCCAGTCAGATCTGGCTAAACAGTTTGGGATGAGTGAAGATGGCGCCGACGCGATGTTAAGCGTGTGGATCAAGAAGGGTAAAGTTAACCGCTTAGTCGACACCAATAAAGCTCATGACGTGACTCGAGTTCGCTACTCTGTAACTAAACAAGATGGTTTATCTTTAACAGTAACCATGTAGCAGCAAGAAGTCTCACGTAAAACCGACAAAGCCGCATCAGTAATGATGCGGCTTTTCTTTTTTGCCTATTCAATCAGCGATCTTCAGAGTGCTTGGTTGAGCCCAGTTCTAAAAATTTTAATCCAAGACTTAGAACTAAAATTGAAATTGGTAGGGTTAAGATCGTCCAGTCTAAGCTATCGAAATTAATCAGTACGAGCTCCAAGAACTTCACAAACAAAATCACAATAATGACTTCAGCTAAGATGTTTTTTAGGTGACCAATGTTTGGTGTTCTGATCCAATGCAAAACGGATTGGTCTTGTGTTTTAGCTTTAACTTTATTGGAGATAAACAGAGTAAAGATACCGTGAGCAAAGATAAACAAAACCAGTGCGACAAGAAACGTATCTAGAGACTTGATCAAATAAGCGATCGCGATGTCTGCTTTATCTAAATGTGCGAGTGTTTCTGGAGGTGTTTGATTAAGAATGAAGACCGCAAATGCCGAGTAGGTTTTTGCTGCACCCATAACAAAAAGCAAGAACGAAGCAGCCATAGAACAGATGATGGCAATCCAGCTGACGTATCGGAATGTGTTGAAGACTTGTTTCATGATGACCCTCTCTAATTGAGCTAGCAGTCTAAACAAGTTTGATTTGAGTGATAATCCCAGGAAAATGAGAAAGATTGTTACAAATAAGTATTAATCTTTCTCGTCTATTTCAGCGATATTCAAAGACGAATTATTTTCGCTAGCAGTGCTTATGCTTTTTGGAAAATAGAGCTCAGTGACAGCACGTTCTTAATACGGCCAAGCAATTCGTTCTGCTCTTCTTCTGTGCGGAATTCACCTTTGGTGTTACCCCAAACTGGTCCCGGCCATGCCACATCGTCTTCGAAGCGAGCAATATGGTGAATGTGCAGTTGTGGCACCATGTTGCCTAGCGCACCAAGGTTTAACTTGTCTGGACGGAATGTTGCTTCCAGTGCTTGGCTTACCGCTTGAGATTCTAGCAAAAACTGTTGCTGTTCTTGCATTGGCAAGTGGTGAAGCTCTTTTAGGTTTGCACGTTTAGGTACCAAGATAACCCATGGCACGGCATTGTCTTTATGCAGAAGTGCCACGCACAGTGGGAAGTGACCGATAACGGTGGTGTCTTTTGCCAGTTGAGGGTGCAGTTCAAAACTCATGATCTTTCCAATTAATTGTTTTAGTTGAGTATAAGGTTGGAGAGAGGATGTGGCTAGGTCTTAAATATTAAACGAGAGATTCCCTACCGCGTTCGTCCCTCACTGTAGGGAGTGACGTGTTTCTACCGACGCTAGTTGGGGGATTGCTTGGTTTCACACAGATGATATATGCGGAGCAATAAAAAAGGCTGACGCTTTCACGCCAACCTTTCTAACTTGTCTCGAGACTCGGATCGTTTACATACGCTCTAGAGTATCGATACCTAGTAGAGATAGACCTTGCTTGATGGTCTTCGCCGTTAGCGCTGCTAGTTTCAGACGGCTTTGTTTCACAGCTTCGTCTTCAGCAACTAGGATAGGGCACGCTTCGTAGAAGCTAGAGAACTGACCTGCTAGTTCGAATAGGTAGCTACACATGATGTGCGGTTGACCTTCGCGAGCAACAGATTGAACCGCTTCTTCGAATTGCATAAGTTTTGCGATAAGCGCTTTTTCTTTCTCGTCAGTGATCTTAATTTCACCTTGTAGATCATCCATAGAAACGCCAGCTTTAGCGAATACAGATGCTACACGAGTGTAAGCGTATTGCATGTAAGGTGCAGTGTTACCTTCGAACGCTAGCATGTTGTCCCAATCGAACACGTAGTCTGTGGTACGGTGCTTAGAAAGGTCTGCGTACTTAACCGCTGCCATTGCAACTGTGTTAGCGATCGCTTTCTTCTCGTCTTCAGCTAGTTCTGGGTTCTTAGATTCGATCAGCTGTGCTGCACGAACTTCTGCTTCATCAAGAAGATCTGCAAGACGAACAGTACCGCCAGCACGAGTCTTGAATGGTTTACCATCTTTACCTAGCATCATGCCGAATGCGTGGTGTTCAAGAGAAACAGATTCTGGGATGTAACCCGCTTTACGAACAATAGTCCAAGCTTGCATTAGGTGCTGGTGCTGACGAGAGTCGATGAAGTAAAGCACACGATCTGCGCCTAGCTCTTCGTAACGGTATTTCGCACATGCGATATCTGTTGTTGTGTATAGGAAGCCGCCGTCACGCTTCTGAACGATAACGCCCATCGCTTCGCCGTCTTTGTTCTTGAATTCTTCAAGGAACACAACTTGTGCGCCATCATCTTCAACCGCAAGGCCTTGTGCTTTTAGGTCTGCTACGATCTTAGGTAGCATGTCGTTGTACATGCTTTCGCCCATTACGTCATCACGAGTAAGAGATACGTTGAGACGATCGTAGTTGCGTTGGTTTTGAATCATGGTGACGTCAACAAGCTTCTTCCACATTTCTGCGCAGAACTCGTCGCCACTTTGCAGTTTCACAACGTAGTTACGTGCTTTCACTGCGAATTCTTCGTCTTCGTCGTACAGTTTCTTAGACTCACGGTAGAAGCCTTCAAGGTCAGCCAGTTCCATAGAAACTTCGCCAGACTCTTGTTGTACACGCTCAAGGTTTGCGATAAGCATACCGAACTGAGTACCCCAGTCACCGATGTGGTTCGCACGGATCACTTTGTGACCTAGGAACTCAAGAGTACGTACTACCGCATCACCGATGATGGTTGAACGTAGGTGACCAACGTGCATTTCTTTCGCAACGTTTGGTGCAGAGTAGTCAGCAACGATAGTTTGAGCTTCGTCTGCAGCAACGCCAAGGCGTGAGTCAGCCAGTGCTGCTTCTGCTTGCTTCGCTAGAAACTCTTCGCTTAGGAAAATGTTGATGAAACCAGGACCTGCGATTTCTGTCTTGCTCGCAATACCGTCGAGGTCTAGAACATCCAGTACTTTCTGTGCAAATTCTCGTGGGTTAGTACCCAGTTTTTTAGCAACGCCCATTACGCCGTTTGCTTGGTAGTCACCAAATTGTGGCTTTGCTGATTGGCGAACTGCAGCAGGACTGCCTGCAGGTGCGCCAGCGGCTTCTAGAGCCTGAGATACTTTGTCATTAATAAGTGCTTGGATATTCACACGCGTTTCCTTCAATTCAAGGACGAAGAACTCGGCGAAGTAAGTGCCGAGTTCTGTTGGAGTTCACAAAAATGGGGCTAATGATAACAACTTTATTGCTTTTCATACAGAGAGGAATTGGGGAAATTTATACTTTTTCGATTGAATGGAAATGTGGCTTGGTTTGCGTTTACTATTGCGCTCAGAGTAATGAGATAAATCGCCCCAAAAGAGAGCCACAATGACGACTCAACTAGTTGAAAAACGCCTAGCGCCTGAATTGATGATCCAAGATCTGGATGCATTTATGGCGAAGATTGAAGAGCTTGCATCCCTGTTAAAACTGGATCTGAGCTTTGCTCAAGCTGACCATATTGCGCTGCGTATTAATGATACTGAAACAGCGAAAGCCGCGCATGAAGCATGGAATCAATACGGTAAGGTGATTTCACGAGCGAAAATCAACGGTCGCCCGATTATTGTTATTGAATTCGACAAAATGTTGGAAAGCCGTGGCTGGAAGATTGAGTGTTTGGAGTTGCCATACCCTGCGGAAGGCAAAATCTACCCAACTGAAAGCTGGGAACATGTGGAGTTTGTGATTCCGTCTCATGCCGAAACCGCAGACGATTTTCTTGCTGATTTGAAACACACTTATCCAGCATTTGGTGCACGCTTTGATGAGTTGGAACAGCTGGGTGTAAAGATCAAATTGTCGAGCCCGAAAGGGGAAGGCGAACGCTTGAATAACCCAACCGTGGCGTTTAAGTATCAAGGCATTTGTATCAAGCTGCACCCGCATTCACTCAAGCGTATTGTGGAGTCTGAGCAGGCTTAATTTGTTTTACGTGTGCTGTTAGCTTTGTGGGCAAACTGGAGCTGACAGTGCGCGGATATGAGATTCCTGATCTCGCTTAAGCTCGTCGGAATGACGCGTTTGAGTTGTTTGCGCTTGGTTAAGTCATGTAGTCCAATGGATTTGAGCTCCAATCACAATTACGTCATTCCCGAAAGCGACGAAGGAGCGCAGTCGAGAATCTCTTACATGCACTGCCATAAAACATCCGACGACTGATACAAAAAACGCGTAACGAAAAGGCAATACCTTCTCTAATTACGCGTTTTTAATAGTTAGCAGTCAGTCGCTAACTTAAAGAATAACCGTCTTATTACCATAAACAAATACGTGGTCATTGAGCACTTTGTTTAGTGCTTTACTCAACACGTTCTTTTCTACATCACGACCCGCTTGCGCCATATCTTGTGCGCTGAAGGTGTGATCGACAGGAATTACGTCCTGCTTGATGATTGGACCTTCATCCAAGTCATTTGTCACGAAGTGCGCCGTAGCACCAATGATTTTCACGCCACGATCAAACGCTTGTTGGTACGGTTTCGCACCGATGAAAGCGGGCAAGAAACTGTGGTGAATATTAATAATCTTGTGATGGTACTGCTCTACAAAAGCTGGGGTTAGCACACGCATGTACTTCGCCAGAACTAAAAAGTCCGCATCGTATTGAGCGATGACTTCGAGCATCTTTTGCTCATGCTCTTCGCGGCTCAGATCTTCGTGAGTAACATGGTGATAGGGGATATCGAAGCGTTCAGTAAGGCCTTGTAGCTTGTCGTAGTTACCTACGACGGCGGCGATTTCTACATCCAAACTTCCGTCGTAGTTCTTCATTAAAATATCGCCTAAACAATGCGCTTCTTTAGTTACTAAAATAACGATGCGCTTACGGCGGGAACTGATGAGCTTTCGCTTCGCACCTTGAGGCAGTGCTTGGTCTAAATCTGCTAGAAAAGTCTGATCATTGAAGTAGCCTTCTAGCTCGGTACGCATAAAAAAGTGACCACTGGCATTATCTACAAACTCATTATTGTGGACGATATTCAGTTGGTGCTTATAACAAATATTGGTGATTTTTGAGATCAGGCCTGGGGCGTCTGAACAATGAGTAAGTAGTGTTTTCTTTTCCATAAATAGAATACTTCCATGTTTTATTTTTTTTAGCGTACGAAAAATTGTTTAGCCCTAATAGGGTGAACTATGCCGCAATTTGACCACCATAAATAATCTATTATCAAAATGGTTTCAACAAATTATCTAGGTGAATTTAAACAGTCACAAGTTTGTTGACGTAAGACAAAATTAAAAGGCTAAGGTGGTGCGTATGGATAAAGAACTACTAGCACGCAAACTGTACCAAGAGCGAGTAAGTGCACTAGTGGGAGAACAAGGCATTGATGAGCAGGTGCTCAGTCAAATGTGGGAAAATAAAACCACTCCTACCGAAGCGGCGAAAGCCATGGTATCGGACGATGCATTCCAAGGACCAGCTTGGCTAAATCGCTACTTAAATCGTAAATAACTTCACAAACACCTTCCGGGGCGGGTCTTATTATTGGCTCGCCCCGGCTCACTTTCTGCACTTTTGTCACCTCGTGATCCTTTCCCGTTCTTTGGTATACTCTCGGCAATTTTTCTCGCTCAGGCAAAAAGTGGATGATCGCAAAAACCTTTTCCTCTGATGGTGCGCTAGGTAAAGCTATACCTGGTTTTCAAGCTCGTCAGCCCCAAATCGATATGGCAGAAGCCGTCAGCAGTGCGATCAAAGACCAAACTCAGCTGGTGGTTGAAGCAGGGACGGGAACAGGTAAAACCTTTGCTTACCTAGTGCCTGCGTTATTGAGTGGCAAAAAAGTCATCATCAGTACCGGGTCTAAGAACTTACAAGAGCAGCTATATCATCGTGACCTGCCGTTGATGGTGAATGCGCTGGGATTCTATGGTCAAGTAGCATTGTTAAAAGGTCGCTCTAACTACCTTTGTTTAGATCGCTTAAGCCGACAGATGGTCGAAAGCCACACCAACGAAGCAGATCCAACACTGCTGACTCAATTGGTTAAGGTACGCTCTTGGTCTTCGGAAACGAAAACGGGCGATTTAGGAGATTGTGAAGATCTGCCTGAAGACAGCATGATCATCCCAACCATTACCTCAACCAACGACAACTGCTTAGGCAAAGAGTGTCCGAGCTATACTGATTGTTTCGTCTTAAAAGCACGTAAACGTGCGATGGATTCGGACATCGTTGTCGTAAACCACCATCTGTTCCTCGCCGATCTTGCGATAAAAGAAACGGGTTTTGGCGAACTGATCCCTGAGGCAGATGTATTCATCTTCGACGAAGCTCACCAGCTTCCAGATATCGCCAGCGAATACTTCGGACAGTCCATCTCCAGCCGTCAGATCCAAGAGCTTGCCAAAGACATTGAAATTGCCTACCGCACAGAAGCGAAAGACATGCGTCAACTGCAAAAAGTGGGGGATAAACTGACGCAAAGTGCCATGGACATGCGCATTGTATTAGGTGAACCCGGTTTTCGTGGCAACTGGCGTGAGGCTCTGCAGTCGGAATCGATCAAGCGTGAACTGGTACGTTTAATTGATAGCCTAGATCTTGCCATCGATGTACTAAAACTGGCGTTGGGTAGAAGCCAGTTGCTGGATACCGCGTTTGAGCGTGCCAACCTTATCAAAGGTCGGATCGACAGAGTGTGTGACGTAGACATCACCGGTTATTCCTACTGGTACGATACTTCTCCGCGCCATTTCGCCCTGCACATTACACCGCTTTCGGTGGCGGATAAATTCCATGAGCAAATCGAAATCAAACAAGGTGCGTGGATTTTTACATCAGCAACCCTTGCTGTCTCTGGTGACTTCAAGCACTTTACTGAACGCTTGGGTCTGAAGCCAAAACAACAGTTTTCCCTGCCTTCTCCGTTTGATTACGAGCAGCAAGCGCGTTTATGTGTACCTCGTTATTTACCTGAGCCAAACAGCCCAGGCTTAGCCGACAAACTGGTGCGAATGCTCGCGCCTGTCATTGAAGAGAATGACGGACGTTGTTTCTTCTTATGTACTTCGCACAGCATGATGCGTGAGCTAGGAGAACGCTTTCGTGAAGTGCTGGATTTGCCAGTACTCATGCAAGGCGAAATGAGTAAACAGAAGACCCTAGCCGAGTTTATGGAGCTGGGTAATGCACTGCTGGTGGCCACTGGTGCATTTTGGGAAGGGATAGATGTTAGAGGTGATGCACTGAGCTGTGTTATCATCGATAAATTACCGTTTACAGCCCCTGATGATCCATTGCTTAAGGCACGTATTGAAGATTGTCGGTTACGTGGTGGTGAGCCATTTGCAGAAGTGCAAATTCCGGACGCCGTTATCACGTTAAAACAAGGGGTCGGGCGTTTGATTCGAGATCAGAAAGATCACGGTGCATTAATCATTTGTGACAACCGTTTGGTCACACGAGATTATGGTGGGATCTTTTTAGCAAGTTTACCTCCGATCCCAAGAACACGAGATCTGGAACGAATCAAAACATTCCTAAAAGCCGAACAAGATAGCCAGTCATAGAGTGGCCTTAATTACATTTAGAAAGAGTTATAGAGAGTCAAATGAGCGCAAAAATTCTTGCTATCGATACTGCAACAGAAAATTGTTCTGTTGCATTATTAGTGGGTGATAAAGTGATTTCACGTAGTGAAGTTGCACCTCGCGATCACACCAAGAAAGTGCTACCAATGGTAGATGAACTTTTGAAAGAAGCCGGTTTGACCCTTCAAGAGTTGGATGCGCTTGCGTTTGGTCGTGGTCCGGGCAGCTTTACTGGTGTTCGTATTGGTATTGGTATTGCACAAGGCTTAGCATTTGGTGCAGACCTACCAATGATTGGCGTTTCAACACTTGCAGCCATGGCGCAAGGCAGCTACCGCAGACACGGTGCGACTGATGTTGCGGTTGCAATTGATGCACGCATGAGTGAAGTTTATTGGGCTCGTTATACTCGTCAAGAGAATGGCGAATGGGCAGGAGTGGATGCAGAATGCGTGATTCCACCTGCGCGTTTAGCCGAAGAAGTACAAGCTGACGATAATACATGGACAACCGCAGGTACAGGTTGGGATGCATACCAAGATGAGTTAGGTCAACTTCGATTGAATCTAACTGCTGGTGAGGTACTTTACCCTGATTCGCAAGACATTGTTATTTTGGCAAAACAGGAGCTGGAGAAAGGCAATACCGTCCCAGTAGAAGAGTCGAGCCCAGTTTATCTGCGCGACAATGTGACTTGGAAGAAGCTACCAGGTCGCGAATAATCCTTATTGAGTTAGGGCGAAGTTTACTTCGCCCTAAATAAAGATGGAGCGTTATGGCATCGATAAATGGTTTACCTCCTGCGTTGGTTCCCGGTGCAAATCGAACGACGAAAACCAACAAAAAAAGTCAGGTAAAGAAAAGTCAGCAAAAGCAACCCGTTGGCCAACCATCAAAGGTGGCGAATGCGGTCGCGCACTCCATCAAACAGGTTGATGAATCACAAATACATCGGGCTCAAATTCAATATGATTTGCCTGAAGGACGTGCTCGCAAAGCCATGGAAGAATATATGGGTGTAATGAACCAAGCGAAAAAAGAGGAACTCGCTCAATTGCTTGGTGTCGATATTTACATCTAAACTGCAACACAACCTTTAAAGGGGAAACATGAACCTATCCAAACGAATTTTATTTACCCTTCTTGTTACGATTGGCTTGTCCGCGTGTAGCTCCCTACCAGAAGAGCTTACTGCGTCAACAGAACAAGTCATGACAGATTACAAAACCTTCGCAGAATCCCAAGGTCAAGTTAAGGAAGACGTAAGACTCGGCGGCGTTATTGCTCAAGTCGACAACTTGAAAGATAAAACCCGTTTGGAAGTTGTGAACCTCCCAATTAGTAAAACTGGTAAACCAAATATTGATAAAGAACCTATTGGCCGCTTTGTTGTATATATGGATGGATATTTAGAACCAGTATCGTTTAGCAAAGGCAGGCTGATTACTGTTGTTGGTAAAAGTGCAGGGGAAGAGCAAGGCAAAATCGGTGAGCACCCTTACATTTTCCCTGTAGTGAAAGGCGATGGCTACCGCTTATGGAAGATTGAAGAGCGTGTACGCATGTACGATACGCCAACTTACTTCTACCCTTGTTACTCCATTAACTGCCGCATGATGAGAAATGACTTCCCACAAGACGGCAAGGTGATCAAGAAGGTTAAGTAATCTGTGATTAATGAGCGCCGTTTTGAACTCCCATCTGGGAGTATGGCTGCCCTAGAGATCGGAAACGAAAAAACGACTGCTTGTTCAGTCGTTTTTCTTCATGGGTGGATGGATAATGCGGGCAGTTTTAAGGCTCTGATGAATGCTATTAACCAGAAAGCGCCTGAGCTTCACTTGTTAGCAATTGACCTATTTGGTCATGGTCTCTCCAGTCATAAATCCTCCGATAATTACTATCCTTTTCATGACTACATTGCTGATTTACACCAACTATTGGATGAATTATCGCCAAACAGACTGGTGTTAGTAGGGCATTCACTAGGCGCATTAATCGCAAGTTGCTATAGTGCTGCTTTTCCAGAGCAAGTCGAAGCATTAGTGCAAATTGAAGGGGCAGGCCCACTCGCTGAAAACCCTTCAAATAGCGTTAAACGTCTGCGTAACGGTGTCCTCAGTCGACAACGTCAACGTAACAAACCGGAGCGAGCCATCGCTTCTTTCGATCTGGCGTTAAAGCTACGCATGCAAGCGAATCACCTGACCGCCGAGCAGTTGATGCCTATCGTAGAGCGCGGAACTGAATGTCGTGATAACCAATGGTTTTGGCGACATGATGCCAAATTAAAATGCGAGTCTCTTTATCGTATGGCGCAGGATCACGCGAATGCGATCACCAGCCAAATCTGCTGTCCGCACCTGATCATTTTAGGTGACAAAGGATTTCAGCATTTACAGTCTAACCAAGTCGATTGGGGAGAAAATCCACCGAATGTGGTTTCTGTCGCAGGTGGGCATCATTGTCATTTAGAGCAAAAGCTCGAGGTCGCAAAGCGAATTCTTGGTGTAGTTAACAAAATTTAAACAAGTGTTTGAGAGTTACGTGCTCAAGCACGTTTGCTGTGCTGTAATAGTGCTCAAAATAAAAAGGACGCTATTTTTTAGCCAGTTATAAACGAGGAGTAACATCGTGGATAAACCATGGCTTTCACGTTATCCAAGTGACGTACCTGAAACCATCAATCCAGAGCAATATGAGTCTTTGGTAGAAATGTTCGAGCAGTCTGTACAAAAATACGCAGACCAACCGGCATTCATGAACATGGGCTCGGTCATGACCTTCCGCAAGTTGGAAGAGCGTAGCCGCGCATTTGCCGCATACCTACAAAACGAACTAAAGCTGAAAAAGGGTGACCGCGTTGCTCTTATGATGCCAAACCTGCTGCAATACCCTGTCGCGCTATTTGGTATTTTGCGTGCTGGTTGTATCGCGGTGAACGTGAACCCACTTTACACTCCCCGTGAGCTAGAGCATCAGCTAAACGATGCTGGAGCAACGGCGATCGTTATCGTTTCTAACTTCGCGAACACACTTGAGCAGATCGTTGAAAACACGCCTGTTAAGCACGTAGTTCTGACCAGCCTTGGTCAAATGCTGCCACGTGCGAAAGGTACGCTTGTTGATTTCGTAGTTAAGTACGTGAAAGGCATGGTACCTAAGTACGATCTGCCGGGTGCAATCTCAATGCGTAAAGCGCTGCATAAAGGTCGTCGTCTTCAGTACGTGAAGCCATTTATGTCTGGCGATGATATTGCGTTCCTTCAGTACACCGGTGGTACAACGGGCGTAGCGAAAGGCGCAATCCTGACGCACCGCAACATGATTGCGAACGTAATGCAGGCGAAAGGCGCGTATGGCCCCGTTCTGTCTCCGGGGCGTGAACTGGTTGTGACGGCGTTGCCGCTTTATCACGTATTCGCACTGACGGTGAACTGTCTACTATTCATCGAAATGGGTGGCAACAACCTACTGATTACTAACCCACGTGACATTCCAGGTTTTGTGAAAGAGCTGCAGAAGCACCAGTTCACCGCGATTACCGGTGTAAACACGCTGTTTAATGCATTGGTAAACAACGAAGATTTCCATGAGCTAGATTTCAGTAACCTTCGCCTAGCAGTAGGTGGTGGTATGGCAGTACAACGCGCGGTTGCAGAGAGTTGGCAGAAAACAACAGGATGTTACCTACTCGAAGGTTACGGCCTAACAGAATGTTCTCCGCTAGTGGCGGCTTACCCGCATGACCTAGTGGAATATAACGGCTCTATCGGTCTGCCTGTGCCATCAACGGAAGTACGTATCGTTGATGAAGAAGGTAACGGCCTACCAAACACTGAAACCGGTGAGCTTCAAGTTCGTGGTCCTCAAGTTATGCAGGGCTACTGGCAGCGTCCGGAAGCGACCAAAGAAGTGATCAACGAAGATGGTTGGTTATCGACCGGTGATATCGTTAAGTTTGATGAGGAAGGCTTCCTACACATCGTCGACCGTAAGAAAGACATGATTCTTGTGTCTGGTTTTAACGTTTACCCGAACGAAATCGAAGACGTTGTAGCACTGCACGGTAAAGTGTTAGAAGTCGCGGCAATCGGTCAGCCTCACGAAGTTTCTGGTGAGTTAGTGAAGATTTACGTGGTTAAACGTGATCCAAGCTTAACTAAAGACGAAGTCATTGCACATTGTCGCCAACACCTAACTGGCTACAAAGTACCTAAGTTGGTTGAGTTTCGTGAAGATCTACCTAAGACCAACGTAGGCAAGATCCTTCGTCGCGTATTGCGTGAAGAAAACGACGCAGAGCTCGCGAAGAAGAGCGCATAAGCGGATTTCTTTGTGCAACAATCATTTATTGATAATTAATGTTAGAATGCCAGCGTTTTGCTGGCATTTTTTTATAGCGAGAAGCATGTGAATTATCAGATTATTACTAAAAACAAAGACCTAGAACAAGTTTGCGCTCTAGCTCGAGAAGCAGATGTCGTTATGTTGGATACTGAGTTTGTCCGTGTAAGGACTTACTATCCGCAGCTAGGCTTGATTCAGCTTTTCGATGGCAAGCAACTTTCCCTAATTGACCCAACTGAACTTACCGACATGAGTTCATTTGTTGAGTTACTTAAAGACACCTCAGTACTTAAAGTTCTACACGCATGTGGTGAAGATCTAGAAGTCTTCCAAAATGCCTTTGATTGCACGCCATTCCCAATGGTGGACACTCAACTTATGGCGGCGTTTCTTGGCCACGGGCTTTCAACTGGTTTTGCAACGCTAGTCGAAGAATACCTTGGTGTGGAACTTGATAAGAGTGAATCTCGCACCGATTGGATGGCACGTCCATTAACACAAAAGCAGCTTGATTATGCCGCAGCGGATGTTCACTACTTACTGCCTCTCTATGAGAAGTTGTTCGACAAGGTTACGGAAGCAGGCTGGTGGGAAGCCGTTCAGCAAGAAAGCGACCTACTGGTTTCTAAACGTATTCGTAATACTAACCCAGACAACGCCTACCTTGATATTAAAGGCGCTTGGCAGCTAAAACCTCGTGAGTTAGCCGTTCTTAAGCCTCTTGCAACTTGGCGCTACCGCGAAGCACTAAAGCGCGATCTTGCGCTGAACTTTATCTTCAAAGAAGGGGACTTGCTCACAGTGGCACGCCTTGGCCTGACGAGTTTCAAGAAGATGGAAGCAGAAGGTATTGATATTCGCGCAATCAATCGTCATGGTGCGCGTATAGCGGCTATCGTCAAGCAAGCGAAGCTCACTCCAGCCGATGAGTACCCTGCTACTATTGAACGTTTGATGGATTACCCTGGCTACAAGCAAATCTTCAAGAACATGAAGGATGTAGTGAAAGTAGCGTCTCAAAAATCTGGCTTAGCGACCGAGTTTTTGGCGTCGAAAAAGCAGATTAACCAAATCATCAGTTGGGTTTGGAAGAAAGATCGTGATCCAGCGAGACTACCGGACGTGATGCAAGGTTGGCGTCTAGAGTTGCTCGGTGAGAAGATGGATAAGATTCTCAAGTAAGCACTACTCAAAACAAGATAAATGAAAAAGGTTGGCAAATAGGCCAACCTTTTTTTGTAACACGCATTTGTATTTAGCCTGAAGTTCTCATCTTACGACGTTAAGCCACCGAGTCGTTCCAGATAATCTAGGCGAACCGCAAGAATCTAAGTGAGGCTAGGAGTCTACTCACAGCTCGCTTGCTTTGAAGCCAAAGCCATACCTCAACAATCCGAGCTCGTTGGGAACAGATTCTGAATCACGCTCGTTCCTCGCTGTTCAGAATGACGAAGAGGAGGGCACTCAGGCAAAGACGAAAAGTAATTACTTCTCGTCTTCTGGCAACTTCACGTTGAGCTCAAGAACGGAAATATCATCGTCTTTGTGCTCAAACGTCAGGTCAACCATGTTCGGGTCAATAGCCACGTACTTACTGATCACTTTAAGGATGTCTTCCTTAAGTTGTGGTAAGTATGAAGGCGCAGGATCATCTTGGCTACGACGTTCCGCCACGATAATTTGTAAACGCTCTTTCGCTAGGCTTGCTGATGCTTTCTTCTGAGGTCGGAAAAATTCCAATAGTGACATTATTAGCCTCCAAATAGTCGTTTAAAGAGTCCTTTCTTCTCCTCAGTAAGGAAACGAAATTCAACTTGCTCACCCAGTAGGCGGTCAACGGTATCTGAGTACGCCATACCAGCATCTGTATTCTCATCAAAAATAACAGGAACACCTTTGTTTGATGCATTCAATACAGCTTGGCTTTCAGGGATAACACCAAGTAGGGAAATATGCAGGATCTCTTCTACGTCTTGAACGCTCAGCATTTCACCTTGGTTTACACGGCCAGGGTTGTAGCGAGTCAGTAGAAGGTGCTGCTTCACTGGCTCTAAACCTTGCTCAGCGCGAAGTGATTTAGAATCAAGAATACCAAGAATACGGTCTGAGTCGCGTACTGAAGAGACTTCAGGGTTGGTTGTTACGATCGCTTCATCTGCGTAGTAAAGCGCCATTAGGGCACCTTGCTCGATACCTGCTGGAGAGTCACAGATAATGAAATCGAAACCCATCTCACCCATCTCGTTGAACACACGTTGTACACCGTCTCTAGTCAGTGCATCTTTATCTCGAGTTTGAGAAGCAGGAAGAATAAACAGGTTATCGGTACGTTTGTCTTTGATCAACGCTTGGTTCAGCGTTGCCTCACCATTAATAACGTTAACGAAATCATAAACAACGCGACGTTCGCAGCCCATGATTAAATCGAGATTACGCAGGCCGATATCGAAATCGATCACCGCTGTCTTTTTACCCTTGAGGGCAAGACCAGAAGCGATGGCTGCGCTAGAAGTGGTTTTACCCACGCCACCCTTACCAGACGTTACAACAATAATGCGTGCCATTTTATTTCCTTTTTAAAACTTAAATCGTGAGAGTCTCAAGATGTAATGATTCTTCTGCTTTACTGATCATTACTTTTTGTTTCCAGAACTCACTCGCAATTTGATCACTAAGCCAATAGTCACCCGCTATGGAGATTAGCTCAGCTTGTAAATTGTGGCAGATAATTCGAGCTTCACTTTGTCCGCTTGCTCCTGCGATTGCACGGCCACGTAATGTTCCGTGAATATGAATAGAGCCATCGGCAATGACTTCAGCCCCTTCGCTAACATGCGCGAGTACGACTAAATCGCCATCTTTGGCGTATACCTGTTGGCCAGAGCGCACAGGCGTGCGCACCATTTTAGTTGGTGCCATTTTCGCTGGTGCTTTTGCAGGAGATTTACTAGCAGACATAATGGCGAAGCCCGCTTCAGAGGCAAGGTTTTGTATGCGTTTGTCTTTGCAACCCGTTACGCCAACCGGAATAAAGCCGGCATCAGCAATACCTTGCTTCAATGCGTTAAAATCAATATCGCCTTCGACTTTTGCTATATTGATCACCAATGGGGCGGACGCAAAAAAAGAAGGAGCTTGAGAAACCTTTTCTTGCAAAAATTCGACAGTTTTGACGATCTCATTGTCAGAAAGGTGTAAAACAGACAATGTAAAACTGCTACCTTTAAGGTCAGGTGAATGGGTCATCGTGGACTTCTTGCCTCTGTTGAAAGAGCGTTGCCTTAAACTAGGTATGTCATGTTATATTTCATCCCTTGACGCAGCAAGTTATCTTAAGGGCAAATAAGTGATTTAATCTCATTTTTGCTATCAAGTTTGCGAGAATTTTACGTTTTTATTTAAATCCGCCCCAAAATGGGGGAAATCAGCACAAAAGGCTTGTCATGCTTTGTTCTATTTATAAAAGTTCCAAGAAAGAAGGCGCTTACCTCTACATCCCGAAAAAAGACGATTTTTCACAGGTGCCTGACACACTTATGCAGATGTTCGGTAAGCCTATGCCGGTTATGACGATCAAACTAGAAGGTCGTAGCTTAGCGCAAGTGGATGTCGAGAAAGTGAAAGCTTCATTACAAGACGAAGGCTTTTTCCTTCAGTTGCCACCACCACCAGAAAATTTATTAGAAAAATACAAAGAACAAAAAGCTCAACAGAAAGACGAACAATAAGTCGGTTTGCTATTGAGTGATCTGCCTTGCTCAAGGAGGGCAATATGAAAAAAATACTGGCAACGATGCTTAGCTTAGGGGTTTGTACTTCGGCTTTTGCTAGTAGCGAAGGGTTTGACGAATACCTTAATAAACTGCGAGCAGAAGCTCGTGATAAAGGTATCTCCGAGCAAGTCATCAGTGCCGCGTTTGCCGATGTTGAATACAAACCACGCGCGGTGAAAGCGGACCGAAACCAGCCAGAAAAAAAACTGACGTTGGACGAGTATATCCCTCGTGCAGTACCTGAGTGGAAGGTCAAACAAGCGAAGCAGTTATACAAAGAGCATTACGCAGAGTTAAAACGCATTGGCGATGAGTTTGGTGTTCAACCGCGCTTTATTGTCGCGCTTTGGGGCGTGGAAAGTAATTTCGGCAAGTTCACTGGCAACTTCCGTGTTATCGATGCGTTGTCGACCATGGCATTTGAAGGTCGACGTGAAGAGTTTTTCCGCAAAGAAACCATGGCCGCGCTACAAATTCTTGATCAAGGCCATATCGAGCTAGAAAACTTTAAAGGCTCGTGGGCTGGTGCGATGGGACAGTGTCAGTTTATGCCTAGCTCATTTTTGCGTTTTGCCGCAGATGGCAATGGCGACGGTAAGAAAGACATCTGGCAATCAGAAGCAGATGTGTTTGCCTCAACCGCTAACTACTTAGGTGAGTCTGGTTGGGACGATAAATACACGTGGGGTCGTCAAGTAAAAGTGCCGCATGGTATTGATCATAACCTTGAAGGTCGTGGTGCTGAAAAAGGCAAGTACCTGCAAGAGTGGAGCAAGTTGGGCATTACTAAGTACGATGGTAGTCCGCTACCTAAACTGGATGAAGACATCAAAGCTTGGCTAATCATGCCAGACGATGAAAACGGCCGTACTTACTTGGTGTACAACAACTACAACGTATTGATGAAGTGGAACCGCTCTTACTACTTCGCACTGGCGGTAAGTCATTTAGCTGACCGCATCACTTTCTAAGTGCTTAATTCTAATTAATCAGTGAATATGAAAGGGGCTCTTCGGAGCCCTTTGTTTTCTCAAATTTTATCGAGGTTTGCGTGTTATCTGAACGTGCTGCACAAATGGTGATCTTCTCTGCGTTGATCAAACATAAGAACTTTACCGCCGCGGCTAAGAGCCTAGGTGTGTCCGTGTCTCACGTCAGTAAGCAGCTCAGTCAACTAGAGGCATCTCTAGGCATTAAGCTTGTGCAACGCACCACACGTAGCTTCACCCCGACGGAGGCTGGACGAACTTTTTATCACCATTGTGAGCAAGTTTTACAAGCGGTGAAAAGCGCCACGCTCGAAATGGAAAGCCAAAGAGATGAAGTGGCGGGCCTCGTCCGATTGGGACTATCGCAGTCATTTGGCACCTTACATATTATTCCTGCGATTCAAGAATTGCGAGAACAGTACCCACAGTTACAAGTAGAAGTTCACCTATTTGATTACAAAGTGGATATGTTAGATGAGGGGTTAGACCTGTGGATCACCAATAATGAGCGCCTACCAGAAGGCTACATTGCACAGCGATTAACAGATTGCCAGTTTATTGTAGCTGCCTCACCAGAATACTTGTTAAAGCACACCACACCCACGGAACCCAATGAGCTCTCTCAACACAATTGTTTGATATATAGAAGTTGGGAGCGTGACTACACCAGTTGGGCTTTCACTAAAGGCGAGCAAGAGCTTAACGTCAAAGTATCAGGCAACTACTCGGTTGACTTAGCAGAAGCGGTTCGTGATGCTGCGATATCGGGGTGGGGGATTGCCTACTTAGCCACTTATCTGCTTGGTGATGAGTTCCGAACCGGTAAGTTGATTCAGCTGTTACCAGACTGGAAAGCAAGTCAATCAATGCCGTTTTATGCGGTCTACCCAAGCCGTCAACACATGCCGAAAAAGATCTCCGCAGTGATCGATTTTATTAAGCAAAGGATTGGCACGCCTTGTCACTGGGATCAGAAATTAGCACCATACATCTCTTTACCAAAGTAGCGGCTACAGAAGGTGATTTAAGTCACAAAATTTTTCTGGTTTCAGAAACATCTTTTCCAAATGGAAATAATATAAAGAGGCAAACGTTTAAGTTTAATTATTTCAATTGGTTATATTTGTGGTTAAATAGTAATCAGGCTGACTTTTCACACTGTTAACATACCCAACTTGCAGCTTTTTCTTCTCTCTATAGAATCCGACGCCTTTCCTATCCCCCTTTTGTCGGAACCACTTTATGAACTCAATTATTGGTATCGTAGCCATTCTATTCGTAGCATGGCTGCTTTCTACAAACAGAAAAAATATCAAGCTCAGAACGGTATCTTTAGCGTTTGCTCTTCAAGTGCTGTTTGCACTACTAGTGCTGTATGTACCAGCAGGCAGAGAAGCGTTAAGTTCGGTAAGTGGCGTCGTCTCTAAACTGATCAACTATGGCCAAGAAGGTATCGCATTTCTTTTTGGTAATCTTGCTACTGGCGGATTCACGTTTGCGATTAATGTCCTTGGCATCATCGTCTTCTTCTCTTCATTAATCTCTGGTTTGTATCATTTAGGGGTAATGCCGAGAGTCATCAACTTCATTGGTGGTGGTATCCAAAAGCTATTGGGTATTGGCCGTGCTGAATCGCTTTCTGCAACCGCGAACATTTTTGTGGGCACGATTGAAGCTCCTTTGATGGTGAAGCCATACCTAAAGCACATGACGGATTCTCAGTTCTTCGCGGTAATGACGGGTGGTTTGGCTTCTGTTGCTGGTGGTACTTTGGTTGGTTACGCTTCTTTAGGGGTGGATTTAAACTACTTGATAGCTGCGGCATTTATGTCTGCACCTGCTGGTCTTTTGATGGCGAAAATGCTGATGCCAGAAGATGAGGTAAAAGCACCAGATATCGATATCAGCCAAGTAGAGATCCCGCGTGCAACTAACGTGGTAGAAGCTTTGGCGGATGGTGCCATGGCAGGTGTCAGTATTGCTATCTCTGTTGGTGGCACTTTGCTGGCATTCATCAGTGTGATTGCTCTACTTAATGGTGTGCTAGGCTGGGTTGGTGATTGGTTTGGTGTTCAACTGAGTTTTGAATTAGTCCTTGGTTACGTGTTTGCTCCTGTCGCTTGGTTGCTTGGTATTCCTTGGAATGAGGCCATCACTGCAGGCTCATTAATCGGTAACAAAATCGTAGTGAACGAGTTTGTCGCTTTCATTCAATTGGCTGACGTGAAGTCTCAACTGAGTGCCCATTCACAAGCGATTGTGACTTTTGCTCTGTGTGGCTTTGCTAACATCTCAAGCATGGCAATGCTAATTGGTGGCCTAGGTTCACTTGTTCCTGAGAAGCGCGCTTTCGTATCTAAACACGGTTTCCGAGCAATTATTGCTGGTGTGATGGCTAACCTGATGAGTGCATCAATCGCTGGCGTGATTTTGAGTTTATAACAGAACCCCTCTCTAACCCTCCCCTTCGAAAGGGGAGGGAAATAGGCTCGAGTGCGCTGATTGTGAAGCGTCAATCGACAGCTAATATAATTTCTGTGGCGATTGCATTAGTTGAATCGAACTCATTCCAGTCCTACCCCTTTCCAAAGGGGAGTTAGAGGGGGTTATTACTCCGAACTAAATCCAGCTTTGGCATTTGGATAAGTCAGGAAACAAAAAGCGAATGCAGCCCAGTCCTCCCCCTTTCCAAGGGGGAGCTAGAGGGGGTTGTTGCTCCGAACTGAATCCAGCTTCGGCATTCGAATAAGTCAGAAAACAAAAAGCGATCTCAGTCCAGTCCTCCCCATTTTCAAGGGGGAGTTAGAGTGGGTTGTTACTCCGAACTAAATCCGGTTTCGATATTTGAATAAGTCAGCGAACTAAAAGCGATCTCAGTCCGGTCCTCCCCATTTTCAAGGGGGAGTTAGAGGGGGTTATTACTTCAAACAAAAAGGGCTCCTTGCGGAGCCCTTTCAGTATCGGTAATTCTTTATTTCTTAGTATGGAACTGCTCGCAAGCCAGCATCGTGTTCTCAATTAGGCTTGCTACCGTCATTGGGCCAACGCCGCCCGGTACTGGTGTAATGAAGCTCGCATTCTCACGTGCTTTATCGTATTCCACGTCACCCACTAGCTTGCCAGATTCAAGACGGTTGATGCCCACATCGACCACAACCGCGCCTTTCTTAATCCACTCACCAGGAATGAAGTTTGGTTTACCAACTGCAACCACAACTAGATCAGCTTGGCGGACATGGCCTTCTAGGTCTTTTGTGAAGCGGTGACAAGTCGTTGTTGTACAACCAGCAAGAAGCAGCTCAAGCGTCATTGGGCGGCCAACGATGTTCGATGCGCCAACCACAACCGCATGCTTACCACGTAGCTCAATGTTGTAACGGTCGAGAAGAGTGATGATGCCTTTTGGTGTACAAGAGCGAAGCTTAGGAATGCGCTGCGCTAGACGGCCCACATTGTAAGGGTGGAAGCCATCTACGTCTTTTTCTGGGTGAATACGCTCAAGAACGTGTGTTGCATCGATGCCAGCAGGAAGTGGCAACTGAACAAGAATGCCATCGATTTCTGCATCGTTGTTCAACTCATCAATCAGAGCCAACAACTCTTCTTCTGATGAAGTTGCAGGAAGGTCAAAAGACTTAGATACAAAGCCAACTTCTTCACACGCACGGCGTTTACTGCCAACGTATACCTGAGATGCTGGGTCTTCGCCAACTAAAACCACTGCCAATCCTGGCGCACGTAGTCCTGCTTCTTTGCGAGCTTTCACTCGAGCCGCAACTTCCGAACGAACAGTTTGGGAGATAAGGGTTCCATCAATATTTTGAGCAGTCATGACTTTCCTTAATAAATTGAGAAGGCAAATTAATCGCTGCGCATTGTCGCAGAAAAACTGTGAGACATCCATACGCAAACGTTTGCTTTGTGGTGTTTTTGAACATTTCTCATTTCAATGCCCTTTTTTTAGGCACTCAGATCAGAATGTTATGAAAACCCGTTGATTTAAGCGTTTGAACTCGTATAATCCTGTCCCTGTAGCGCGCCCTTAGCTCAGCTGGATAGAGCACGTCCCTTCTAAGGATGTGGTCATAGGTTCGAATCCTATAGGGCGTGCCATTTATTTAGAAACCCCGATAGCTCCTCGAGTTATCGGGGTTTTGTCGTTTTGGACTTCAGAATTTCTAACGCAACGTCTCCTACAACTTCTGCACTACCTGCTAGTCTTTGCAATCAATAGCACTTACTATGTGTTCACTTCAATTGCAGCCTTATCTTTATGTCCTCAACTTCTAATTTCTATAACCAAAATGCGAGCTCATTAGCGGAGCAATACAACTCGACGACGTTTGAGAACGTTCATGCGAGCTGGCAGGCTTTTTGGCCTCATGCTGGCGATCGGGTATTGGATGTGGGAGCGGGGTCTGGGCGAGATGCAAAATGGATGATGGAACAAGGCTGTGAGGTAATTGCTCTTGAGCCTGCTGTATCTCTACTAGAGCTTGGTAAAGTTAAGACGGGTGATTTGGTTACTTGGCTTGATGATGCCTTGCCTGCACTTGAGAAAACTACCAATTTAGGGCTTCGTTTTGATCTGATATTAGTGAGTGCGGTTTGGATGCATCTTGCTACTTCTCATCGTGAGCGTGCTTTCCGTAAGCTCTCTAATCTGCTTGCGCCTAATGGTCGATTGGTCATAAGTCTTCGCTATGGAGAGTTCACTGATGGTCGCACGGCTTACCCTGTCTCCGTTCAAGAGTTAGAACAGCTGGCAAAGAACAGTGCGCTTATGGTTAGGCATGTTTCTGAAAGCGACGATCAGCTTAAGCGTGATGATGTTCATTGGCAGACGGTTGTCATGTCACTTCCCGATGATGGCTCCGGTGATCTCAACAAGGTTCGCCATATCATCGTAAACGACTCTAAATCGGCTACTTATAAACTGGCATTGCTACGAACCTTACTACGAATTGCAGATGCACATTCTGGAGCCGTTATTGATCGTACAGACGGGAAAGTCGCGATCCCTCTTGGTTTAGTTGGCCTGTATTGGATCCGTCAGTTCAAACGCCTCATCGATAAAGAAAACATCCAACAGAATTCTAATGCATCAAAGGGCCTCGGATTCATCAAGCCTGATGGTTGGGACAAGCTATCTCATTTAAGCCCGGATGATTTAGCAATTGGTACTATGTTTGTTGGTGATGATGCGGCTGCTTTAGATAAAGCGATTAAAGACAGTTTGAAAACCATCAAAGATGGCCCAGTTACCTACACATACCAAGGTGACAAATCGAATCCATATTTTGAAATGGTACGTTCATCGAAAAAGCATAAAGGTACTATTGTTGTTGATGGTGCATTCCTTGAAAGCTATGGCCAATTTATTCTGGATGAGAGCTTGTGGGACTGCTTTAGGCTTTATCATTCGTGGATTGAGCCGCTGGTGGTCAATCAATGGATTCTTGAGATGCAGCGGTTTAGCTCAAACCAACAACGAGCAATTGCCCTGCAAACATACCACGACTGTTTGGTTTGGATTGATAAAGATCACGACACTCGCGCGGTACGTAAGCGGGTAGAGCAGTTGCGTTCGAATCACTCAGAGATCATCAGTGTTTGGAGTGGGAGCAAGCTTCGCAACGAATACCATGTTGACCATTGCTTGCCGTTCGCCTACTGGCCGAACAACGATAAATGGAATCTGTTGCCAACATCTAAAACTGAAAACCTCAACAAGCGCGATCGGCTGCCAGCGGTCTATCGGTTGAATGCGTCGAAACAACGTATTTTGGATTGGTGGGAGTTGGCGTGGGGAGAGTCAGAGACACTGAGCCAGTCATTCTTTACAGAAGCAGCGCTGTCTTTACCCAATGTGCCAGCTTCCTGCCAAGACTTTGAGCATGTATTTGAGGCAATGGGATTACAGATTCGTGGTGTGAAAAGTCGCCTTTGTATTGCAGAGTGTTAACTGAGTATGAACGGATTATTAAGCACGCTTTTATTGAGTTTTGCTGCATCGGCTTCGTTACCACCTTCTTGGGATGGCAATTACCGATGTGAGTTAAACTTAGGGGAGAATGCAGCAGGTCAGAGTACATGGGCGGAATACGAACTGAGCATTTCGAAAGATTCTTGTTCTCTTGATGCAAAAGGTTTTCAGTTGGATGAGTCGATTGTGTGTTCGACGAAAGCTCAAGGCGATCGTTTAGATGTGCGGTTTAAATCCTACTCCAATGGGGAGCTCATTAACCTGTTTGGTGTTCAAGTTTACAGGGTTAAGGAGACACTATTCTCGTTGGAGAGGGGACAAAAAGGTCTCTTAACGCATTGGTTGTCGTACTGGCCTGGAGAGCCCGCACCGAAGTCTCAATCGTGTTTTAAGAGAAAATAATGTTTCAATTCTCCCTCATTACCAGCACTTTCTCCCGCCGGAATTGTTGCGGTATTGAGCATTATTGCCGGAATCTTTGTTGGGGTTAGAGCGGGAAGATAAATGGTACTTAAAAATGTGACAACAATTGCATATTAGATTGCATGAATAAAGTATAACACTGGCTTTATATCATTATAAATCATGGGTTTATTTTGATTTTGGTTTTATGTTCAGACTTTGAGATTATTTATGAGCAAAAATGTCGCATTACTGGTTGCCGAAGCCCCTTGGTTTTCTTTTAAATCGAACCACGATCAGGCAAGCAGCTTGCCTTTTTTTGAAGGCGTGAAAAGGTTGGTTAATGATGGTACCGATAAGCCACAACTTAATATCTATCATTGCAACTACTACGATAATAAATCCCTTGAGCAAGCGCTAAACCATCTAGTGGATACCAGAGAAGACATTCAGATCTTATATATTGGTGGGCATGGCGATGGTAAACGCGTAGCCAATGCAACAATTAAAAAAACGACCGATCTTATTCGCGAAAGAGGGAAGAAATTAAAAGGCTTGATAGTGAGTTCTTGCATGGCAGGTTTAACAGATTCGATAGCGGAAGCAACTCGCTATGGAATTGATTGTTCCAATAACTCAGTAGAGTGGGTTAACGGGCCAAACTGGATTGTGACGTATAAGCACTCTGTCGGTTGGTTCCAGTCCGCGATGCTAGAAACGGCAATACTTAAAGAATTTACTGAGCATTACCATCATGAAGGCAAGCTCAACTCAAAAGAGAAAATTCTGCAGTGTTTAGAAGCTGCGTTGATGCCTTTTGATTTGCACCAAGATGGCTTTGCAACGGACAAAAACAATCAACCTCAACCTATAGGTGATACATTGCGTGTATGGGTTCGCGCGCAAGGTGCAAGTTATCCTACAGAAGTCACTGAAGAGCTTTTTGAATCAATGGGTTACCAAATTAAGATGACTTGAGTTTACGCCAAAATCGTAAGATTTTTAGATTTGATTCGTGTATAAGGCATATTCGTAGCATTCGCTACACCATCCTTTCATAAAAGACAGAGACCTCACTCGATTTCGGGTGAGGTCTTTTTCGATCCAAAAATTCAATAAAGGAAATAATTATGGCTGTTATTACACGACACACGATCACGCCTGAAAAACTGACTTTCAAGCAATTAGCAAAGGTGATTTTACTGTTTAAAGGAATCTCTCCGGAATACAAAGAGGAGTGTTGCCCTAGTTTCAAAATTCGTGAAACTGCTATCCAACAGCTAATTGGGCAATCTCTATCGTTGGAAAACCGCGCAGATTTAGTCAGGGAGTTCAACCTATTGGGGGGGGAAGTTGCCATTAACCCTGAATATTGGTTGGTGTTTACAGTGCCAAATGTCCATAACTGGCATGAAGTTGGACAATGGCTACCGTACAGCGTGACTGAGAACTTCCAGCGCGGCATTGCTCCTTGCTCACGAGACTTGTGCCAAAAGTTGGGCATATCTGTGAATGAAGTTGCTAAGTTCTATGGCTACAGCGAGGAAAAGATTCGTGATGAGCTAGTTTGTGAGGCCTATGACTGTGCAGATGAAGAAACACAAGAAGAGTTTGATGAAACAGGTGATGAGTCCCTGTTCGATATCGAAGAAGGTACGCAGTTACCGATAGATACCTTTTCATATTGGCAGTATCTAGACTTCTATTTGGCCACTAAGGGCTTAAACAGAAAAGCGCCATTGTTCTAATTGTCGATAGCCCCGCTAGTCGGGGCTTATTGTGGAGATAAGCGATGAGCATTAATCACATATTGGGTATTCCAGAAGAAGTAAAACACCATTTGGAGAATATAAATGCGATGTTTGAGCAAGGAAAGTACAACGCTGAGTACTTACATGAACAGGTTTTGATACTGGAGTGGCAGTTGGAGTTGCTCGCTATCAGTCATTTAGCTCGTGATCTTCAGTTGCTGCCAAGTAACAAACGATCGATGAAAAGAGAGCAACTTATCAGGCGATTGCTATTGATGCGTCGGCAGATCGAAGACGTCATTCAAAACAATAAATGGACGGCGGTAACACTCGCATCGGATATATGCAGGTTGTTAGCGAAGTTAGCAATAGAGCTAAGAGAAAGTCCGTCAGCATTTACCAAATAGGTGATTGTATATTCAACTGTCCGATTACTTTTAATTGTTTGAATTACCGAAGAAATTATTTTTGTAAATAAAAATGATTTGGTTTATCGTTTTCCTTTTTCAAGGATGAAGTAATGAAGCTCAATGGACTACTCTCTTACAGAATTTTGACCACCTTTCTTGCTGGGGCTGTCTTACAAGGATGCGAATATTTACCTCACTCAGCCAAGGTTGATTTAACTCCAGAGCAAATAGAAAAGGTGATCGAAAAGGCGCAACCTGCGAACTCTGCCATCATGCGAGCTTTTGCGACGCATCAGGTTGTTGGGTTGGGAGATTATCATTGGAATGATGCTTTTATTTTTCAAGCGATTGAGCTGATCCGTGATCCTGAGTTCGCTAAAGAAGTGCAGCATGTTGTGGTGGAATTTGGTAACGCCAAACATCAGGAACTTCTCAACCAATACCTTCGTGGTGAGGACGTGCCGGATTATGAGTTGCAACAAGTGGTGCGTGACTCTATTTATTTTATGGCCTGGACTCCTGAAGTGTATCTAAGCTTTTTTAAAGCAGTAAGAGAGCAAAATAAAACCCTACCTTTAGAACAACAGATTATTGTCCACTTAGCTGAAGCGCCATTTGATTGGACGACAGTTAAGAGTGAAAAGACTTGGAAGAAAGTGGCTAAATCTAAAACGGATTACTTCTACAAGGTGACAGAGGAGATCCTCAATAAGGGAGATAAAGCGTTACTTATTTTTGGTGCATTCCACTTAGTCCAAGCCCCCGCTCAATATGTGACAGAAAATAGCGAGGCAATGTGGCCTTTGGCAACTCGTTTAGAGACGCATTTTCCAGAGCAAGTGTATTTAGTTTGGCCAATGACAGAACCCGTTGTGCTAGATCGTTTTTCAGGTGCTTCTTCGCCATCCATCTTACCTGTATCAACAACGCCATTGGCATCGACTCGCTTCATTGATCTATTGCCTAAATCTCGCTTCAAGTTAGCAGACATGGGGGAGATGAACGCTAAAACGGGCGAACTGTTCGATGCTTTTTTGTATGTTAGTGAAAACAAACGTAGCGAAGTGTTCCCTAAAGCCATGATGGAAGATAAAGCTTGGCTTGATGAAATGGACCGTCGATTAGAGATTATCGGTGGGAAGATGCAAGAAAAGTTTGTGTCTATCAAAGAGCAAAGTGAAGCGCATTATGGGCTCTAAGCTCGACTTGTAAGGTCTGATATGAATTGAAACAGCCTCCAAAACTGGAGGCTGTTTTAGTAATAATACTATCCACCAATCAACACGGTTGGCATCCCCATCACTATGGTTCCGCCATGGGCAGTGAGATCGCCCATGCGCGCCGCGGGCTTATTGTTAATCAGCACGGTTGCACTTCCTTTAACTACGCTATCTGGTGGGCCAACACAAACACATATCTGCCCTAGAGTGGCGGCTGGTAGGTTACCGATCAATACTGTTGTTGGTAGAGGGAGCAATGGCCCGCCTACGTGAGGGATTGGCACCACTGCTGGTGTTTGCATCGGACACATGTGCATGTCTGTTGCTCTGGCTGCTGGTAGCATGTTCTTTCCCTATTGTTGCCCGTTTCCGCCAGAGGCGATGTTTAGACCCATTTCTACAAACTGTTGATAGCGTTCTTTCGCCTCTTCACCGTCAGGTAAAACGGCTGAAAGGTTAATGCTTCCTGCAACCGCTTGCGCGTACAAGTATGGGGGAGGGGGAACGGCAGGATCCTCTGGCTTAATCATACTGCCACCACTCCAAAAAGCCGCTTGAGCTGCCCAGCCTGCACCGGTTTCTAATCCTGCTTTATCTGCCATTTGTTCTGCAAATCGGCGGCTTGTTTCATCAGGTGTATAAACCCAAGCCTTTGCTGCGCGAATGGCATTGGCTTCGTCTTCTTTCCAGTGATGCAGAGATACGGCGCAGGTTACGCTCCACCAAATGGATTCACGAACTGGGAGAGCATGCGCAAGAAAAGTCACTGTATCGGCAAACAGCTCTTCTTCCATCGCCACAGAAATCAAATCGATAGGCGTAGTGTTCGCGTCTGCTAACTCTGCGAATGCGGCATTTGGCTCGTAGACACTCAAGATGTCTTGCGCGGATTGGTGAGGAACCTTTATCAACATCATCAATTTACCTTTGTAATTGCGCCTTGAATTTGCACCATGGCCCCGGCTTTTATTTGTGTCATGGCACTGCCGTTAACCGACACTAACGCTGCTTTTACATCGGCCTTACCTTGGCCTTCAATATTGATCATTGCGGCTTTCATCTCTGCTTTTGCTTTACCTGAAACTGAGACTTGAGGAGCGTCGATCTTAATACCACTAGCGCTGATCTCGATTTTACTCGCGCCCACTTTGAGTTCGATCTTCGATTTACCGCAGATCGATACTTGGTTGCCATCAACGCTGACTGTCGATTTAGCCGCAATATTGATGTTGGAAGCGGCACTGAGGTTTAGATCTTTATCACTGTCACCCGTCCAGTTGTCTTTACTTTTGGCGGTAAGCGTTTTTTCACTTTCGACTTGTATGTCTTCTTTAACGTTTAGGGTGGCACTCTTCTCAACTTGGGTCTTTTTCATGCCTTTAATCGTTGACTGGCTGTCGTTATTTACGTCCAGCAGCCAATCTTTTTCAGCATGTAAATACACTTGTTCTTTGTCTTTTTGATCTTCAAAACGCAGTTCGTTTCCTTGCTTGCTGCTGCCCTTAGGCGTTGAACGAGTTTTGATGCCATTTTGAGTATCCGAGCTGTAAGGCGCTGCGCTGTTCTTGTTGTATAAAGAGCCGGTCACGATAGGGCGATTGGGATCACCATCAATGTACTGAACGATCACTTCATCACCAATGCGTGGTGTGAACTGAGAACCGAACCCCTTACTGGCGAACCCTTGCGAAACTGGCAACCAACATGAACTGTTCTCGTCATTTTTGCCGCCTCTATCCCAGTGAAATTGCACTTTTACTCGACCCAATTTATCTCGGTAAATATCTTCTCCCTTAGGCCCGGTCACGGTTGCGGTATGCAAGCTATGGACACGCGGTTTATCTAGTATTTCTGGACGAAAGACCAGTGACGAAGGGATGCAAGAAAACTGATTCTGATAAGCGACATCGTTGTTCGACTCTTCTCTGGATATGCGGTGTGATAGATGAGTGACGATGTACTCTTGGTTCATTGAACCGAGAGGATGGTTCGTTAGTTCAAATTTATAGCCACAAGCAAGCGTCGCTAAATTCGATGATGAGTGAGAGGCTGACTTCTTAAGATCTAACGCTTCCATATGCATTTTTGCAGCGTCACGGACTTCATTTTTATTTTCGTGACCAAATGCAAAGAGTTCTTGCGTCAATGAAGCTGACGCGTAACTTTCGGTGCTTTTTCGGGTGCCGCTATCAAAAAATTCAGCCAGATCTTGAGTATGATCGGCGACAGATACCTTTCCGCTGCCAACATGGTGTGATTGGCTCCACGTTGTTAGTACGTGCTGCTGATTGTTGCCACCTATTTGATAGCTTAACTTTGGATCAGATATTTTCTCAAATCGTTGATTCGAATCGCCAATGCAGATTGTCGACTTATTAGATTGGTGGCGTACGTGGTAGTGCCAACCTTCGCTTGCTAACAAGCGCTGTATAAAAGCTTGGTCGGTTTCATCAAGTTGAACACAATACTCATGCTTTTTCCCGTTTCCGGAAAGGGAAAAGTGAAAATAGCTTTTGAGATCAGCTTGTTCTAGCAGCTTTTCAATGATCTGTTTCGTCGTCATGTTTTGAAAAATCTGACGACTGCGTTTGTATTGCAGCAAGCTAAGCGGATCCAATATCTCTACTTGATAATAAAACTGGTGCTTGTCTTTGCTATATCCAGTGAATTGCAGAGTGCTACATATGCCTGAAAAAAAGCGCTTTCCAGAATCAAACTCATAAGACACACAAACGGCTTTGCCTAGGTTTTTGGTATCGATCTCCATGTTGGCTGCGATGGAAACGGAAAACTGACAACCGCCGGATACGCTTTCTTCCCCAATTAATTGGGTAACGATATAACTTTTGTTATCTGAAAGCTTAATGGTGAGGGAGCGGGTTTGGTGCTTTAATTCGTTACTGCTCATATTCACTTAATTCACTATTAAATAAACAGTTCTAAAAGGCTGTTTATTGGATGAACATTCGAAATTATTACATAATAATTGATATTATTATTACTTGATGTATTGGTATCAACTTTCATGCTCTGTACATTTAATCTATTTCGAGTTAGAGCTTAATTCAAGGTAATTTGTTTATTTAATTATTATCTGAATAAGATGTAATCGATTACTTTGCGGTTATTTTTAATCTCAAATTTGTTTCATTTTTAAGACGCTGCGCTTGGGCGTTCATGTTTTTATGATGGCTATATCTTTGAGGGGATATTTAAGACATTGTTAATATATAAACCCTCATTGTGCTTTATTTATTTTAATTTAAATTAAATCAGTAACTTATCGAATTTCATTTCTTTTTGTAGTGCTATTTTTAAGAGGTTGGATGACCTAAAAATCACCTAAATATGGCGTGAATAGGTCTTTCTATAATTCATCTCAAAGATATACTCTTGGCAATTAATAAATGTGTCACTTCGTATGAGACAATATTAGTAAAATGTTATTTTTGCTGCGCAAATAAGAATTTGGCAGGTTGAACTAACTCAATACCTCTACCGTTTTTCCTTATCTAAAAATACAGAAAATAGCGATTGAACTTAATTAGCACTTAAGCGAATAGTCGGCTGATTAACCCAATAGAGCAGGAACCTATGCCTTTTTCAAAGCATCAAATTGAGCAACTTTCTACACCTCTGAGTGATGATTCTATCTGTGGCGTTTACCTTAAACTGGATAAAGGTGCTTTTCGCCCATTACGTAATGAATTTAATGTCGCGCAAACAGCGCTGCGTAAGCTAAGTCAAAACCCCAGTGCTGACGAGAAAGACGCGTTACAAGAGGTATGTCTAAATAGCTGGAAGACTCTTTCAGACAGCTTGTTCGAACAGTTTTCAAATACAACCAGAGATATCGAGCTCATCTCATGGTTTGTTGCCGCTCAATTCCTTCTCGATACCACGTTAGAAAGTGCTGCGAATAGCCTTGAGTGGTTAGCCGACTTAAGTGAGAAGTACTGGGATCACCTCAACCCTGTACTGCCAGTTGAAAAGCTCAAATCTGATGATGATAAGGGCAAAGACAGAGAGCAAGCTGATGCGAAAGTTAAAGCATTTTTCCAATTAGTTGGTGATAGCGAGGAAAGCTCGATTCTCTATGCACCGATGCTGCAACTGCCCTTAGTTGGGGACGTAACGTTTTTTGATTTTCAAAGTGCAGAGAGAAAAGGCGAAATTAGCCAACTGAAATCTACGCTTACCACCACGGTGGCTCAAGAGCGTTCCGCGATTCAATTCAAGATGGAAAATGCCAAACGTTGTATCTCCCAGTTGGAGCGTTTGTCTGCGTTAGTGAGCACTCATTGTCAGTCTGTAGGCAGTCAAAGTACCAACTTTGGATTTGCGAAGTCACTGCTTACCCGCGTTGAAAACGCTTTGGTTCATTTAAGCGGAATTAAGTTGGCCCCGAAAGCGGAGACCAAGGCAGTAGAGCAAGAGGTTGCCGAAAGTTCAGTTTCTGAAGGTCATCAGCCAAGCGATATGGATGCAAAACAGATAGAGCCAATACCTATGGCATCGGAGCAGGCTCAGACCGTAAGCCAACACTTACACGCAGGAAATCTCTCTGAACTGGGTAACTTAAACAACATGAACCGAGACTTAGCTTTCCATTTGCTGAGAGAAGTCTCTGATTATTTTCGCCAGAGCGAACCGCATAGCCCAATTTCATTCTTGTTAGAAAAAGCGATTCGATGGGGATATTTATCCTTACCAGAGTTGCTGCAAGAAATGATGTCGGAACAAAACGGTGACGCTCTTAGTACGATTTTTAATGCCGCCGGATTGAATCATCTCGATCAGGTTTTGCTGCCGGAGGTGAGTACTCCAACGGTGGACATTGAAAGCCCCCAGACACCTCAAGCGACGCCTCCCGTTTCGGAGCCGCCAAGTGTCGAAGAGCATGTATCTCAGACTTCCCCTGTAGATACCCAATCTAAGCAAGATGAAAAACCACAATCATCCGCTACGTCGGCTCTGAGTTGGTAATTGTGTTTAAAAAATAAGGAAAAATCATGGCAAGTATTTACATGCGTGTAAGCGGTCTTCAAGTTGAGGGCGCAGCGACTATCGGTCAGCTAGAAACGGCTGAAGGTAAAAATGACGGTTGGTTTGCAATCAACTCTTACTCTTGGGGTGGCGTTCGTAACGTTGCTATGGACATCGGTAACGGCACCAATGCGGATTCAGGCATGGTTGGCGTAAGCGAAGTTAGCGTAACTAAAGAAGTCGATGGTGCTTCTGAAGATCTACTGTCTTACCTATTCAACCCAGGTAAAGAAGGTAAAACAGTTGAGATTGCATTTACTAAGCCTTCTAACGATGGCCAAGGTGCAGACGTTTACTTCCAAGTTAAGCTAGAAAAAGCACGTCTAGTTTCTTACAACGTGAGCGGCACTGACGGTTCTCAACCGTACGAAAGCCTATCTCTTTCTTACACTTCTATTTCTCAGAAACATCACTACGAGAAAGAAGGTGGTGAACTACAAAGCGGTGGTGTTGTGACTTACGACCTACCGACCGGAAAAATGACTTCTGGTAAGTAATTCTTTCATTAGACATGCCACGTTCAGTGGCATGTCTATTTCATGAATATCTCATTTTAGGACACCGTTATGGCATTGAACTCACAACACAAGCGCGTTAGTAAGAACCGTGTCAGCATCACTTATGACGTTGAAACGAACGGCGCTGTAGAGACGAAAGAGCTGCCGTTTGTTGTTGGCGTAATTGGCGACTTTTCAGGCCACAAACCAGAATCAGAAAAAGTTGATTTAGAAGAGCGAGAGTTCACGGGTATCGATAAAGACAACTTCGATACAGTGATGGGTCAAATTCACCCGCGTCTTTCGTACAAGGTTGATAACAAGCTAGCTAATGATGATAGCCAGTTTGAAGTGAACTTAAGCTTCCGTTCGATGAAAGATTTCCACCCAGAGAACTTAGTTGATCAAATTGAGCCGCTTAAGCAGTTGGTTGAAACACGTAACCAGCTAAAAGTACTGCTAAGCAAAGCCGATCGTTCGAGAGATCTTGAGCGTCTACTGAAAGAAGTTCTGCAAAGCGCAGATGCCATCAACGGTTTAGCTCAAGAACTAGGTTTGAGCAAAGAGGGAGCGGAATAATGTCTGTAGAACAACAAGCAGTACAAGGTGCTACTGAAGCAGAAGCAACGCAGAGCTTTCTTGACCGAGCGATCAGCGCAACAGCACAAACACCAGTAGATACGACAAAAGAGCTATTGAGCATCATGGCCTCTCAAGCGCTGGAAGGTACAGTGACTTGGGATAAGAACCTAACGTTGACGATTGAAAAAGCAATCAGCGCGCTAGACAGCAAAATCTCTGAGCAGCTGTCAACGGTGATGCAAAACGGTGAGTTCCAAAAAATGGAAGGCTCATGGCTAGGTTTGCAAAAGCTTGTGAAAAACAGCGAGCTAGGCCCAGATCTGAAAATCAAACTGGCGGATTACACCAAAGACGAATTGCTAGAGCAGTTTGAAGATGCACCAGCGATCGATCGCAGCCGTTTCTTCAATATGGTTTATCAAGAAGAATTTGGTACAGCTGGTGGTCAGCCATACGGCGCACTGCTAGGTGACTACGAATTTGGTTACGGTGATGAAGACGTTGCTCTGCTACGTTACATGGGTGAAGTTGCTTCTGCATCTCACGCACCTTTCGTTGCTGCTGCGAATGCAAGTATGTTCGACTTCAACGCATTCAGTAGCTTTTCTGAAGGCAAGCCAGTTGCAGCAGGCTTTGATTCGCCAGCATACGCAAGCTGGAATGCATTCCGTGAAAGCGATGACTCACGCTACGTTGCTCTGACTCTACCGAAAACGATGGCTCGCCTTCCTTACGGTGCAGAAACTGTTCCAGTTAAATCATTTGCATTTGAAGAACTTCAAACTCGCGACAACGGTCAGCAAGTAGTGTCTTCAGACGGCGATTTTGTTTGGAGCAATGCGGCGTATGAGTTTGGTCTTCTGATGACTCAAGCTTACACCAAGTACGGTTGGTGCACGGCGATCCGCGGCACTGAAAACGGCGGTAAAGTTGAGAACCTGCCAAACTTCACTCACTACTCTGATGCCGGTGACTTGCTACAGCAATGTCCGACAGAAGTTAACCTAACGGATGAGCGTGAGAAAGAGCTGAGTGATCTTGGCTTCTTGCCACTGGTTCACTACAAAAACACCAACTATGCGGTGTTTATGGGTGCTCAGACTGCGCATAAACCAAAAACGTACACAGACCCAGATGCAACGGCAAACGCGGCAATTTCAGCACGTCTTCCATACACAATGGCAAGCAGCCGAATCGCACAGTACCTAAAAGTAATGGGCCGTGATCGTATTGGTTCAAACCTAGATCCAAACGACGTTGAGAAAGAGTTGAACTCTTGGATCAACCAATACGTTAACCCAAATGCGATTGGTAACGATGCGAAAGCAACACATCCATTGGTTGAAGCGAAAGTGACAGTAGAAGAGCAAGCTGGACGCCCAGGTGCTTACTCTGCAGTGGCTTACTTACGCCCTTGGCTGCAAATGGAAGAGCTAACCACTTCACTACGAATGGTTGCGAACATTCCTGGCTAATTCTATTCGGGGACGCTGTCCCCGAATGTTTTGAACTGAGTCGCTGATGTATACAGATTCCGAATTTGACCGCATTTTAGCTGAGAATCCTGCCTGGCAGGAGCTGTTACTGTGCGCGAAAAATCAGTCGGTGGCCCAATTCAAAGCATTGTTGGTTCGTTTGATCTCCGAGATTGATACGTCAATAAGTGAACAGTTGTCGGACGTTATCCAACACCCTAACTATAAGCAGTTAGAAGCCTCTTGGACGGGGCTCAAATCGTTAGCGCAGCTGCAAGTATCCCAGCGTCGAGTCAAAATCAAAATGCTCGACTTGAGTTGGAGTATGGTTTCGGCAGATCTCAATTACTCTTTCGATCTAAAGCAGTCATCCCTATACCGAAAGCTGTATTCAAATGAGCTGGATACCGCCGGTGGTAGCCCATTTGGCATGGTGATGGTCGATCACAAGGTCTCGGCTGATTACGCCGATGATCAGGAGTATGACGATCTCTACACCCTTCAACTGCTCTCTGAGCTGGGGGAGCTCTCTTTTTGCCCAGTGGTGCTCGGAACCGACGAGTTTTTCTTTGGTGATGAACCGAGAAGGTTGCTTCACGACAGTGCGAGAATTGATCGCATTCTTACTAGTCGAGATTTTGTTTCATGGCAGCTGCTACGAGAAAAAAGCTCATCACGATTTTTGCATTTGGTGATGCCAGAACATTTGATTCGTCAACCATATCGTCAATATCAGGCTGGGTTTGTTTTTAACGAACGCCAGCAAGAGAAATATGCCTTATGGGGCAGCAGCGCTTACCTCCTGCTAGGTAATGTGATGCGGGAGTTTGACCGAATCAGCTGGTTTGGATTCCTGCGTTCTTACGATGAGACAGGTTCATATGGGGCGATCGTTCAGGACTCAAAAGAGCTTAAGACCAAGGTAGACATCTACAGTGAAGATGATGGCTTTTGGTCGTCTCAAGGGTTCATGCCTTTAACCAGTATTTACTTAAGTGGCCATAAAGGTTTCTTTAGTAATCAATCTGTTTGGCAAGCGCCTGATGAAGCTCAACGCCAGCTCGGTATGCTCCAAACCAACCTAATGGCTTGCCGATTTGCCCATTACATCAAAGTTCAAATTCGTGACCAAGTTGGTCGATATGACAGCGCAGAAAGTTGTCGACGCAGTCTAGAGCGATGGCTAGAGCAGTTCATTAGCAACGTCAATTATGGTGAGGATGCCGTACTTGCCCGATACCCGCTGAGGTCTTGCTATGTACGTATTGAAGAGGCTCCTCATGATAAAACCCGCTACCTATGCGAGATCATGCTTCAGCCTCAATATCAATACGAAATGATGGATGCGAAAGTGGTGTTAACAACTTCGGTATCTGGCACTGAGGTTGGAGAGACATCATGAGCTTAATGGCTAAGTTAACCCAAAGCTGGAATGACGATATCGACAGCGTTCGAGATGCGATTGTTGATAACGTCTGTGATCTTATTTCCAGCCGAGCACCTCTGTGCTCAGAGATGTTTTTATCGGAAAAAGGAACGATTGCCGAGTTCGGTATGCGCAACATGGCTCGCGCTCAAAGTAAAAACAACACCAGTGACATTGTCGCAGAAATTGAAGTGCTGATCCGAAACTTCGAACCTCGCCTGAGCCAGGTAGAGATTGATGTTCAAGAAGGGGAATTGGGTAGCAACCAATTGAGCTTTCGCCTTTCCGCCGTGGTGCATTCAGAGCTCGGTGATGAGGCGATCGTACTGGATTCTTTTTTGGATTTGAGCAGCAACAAACTAGATGTAAGGAAGTCGAATTTTGTCTGATTCATTGCTTTCCTATTTTGAACAGGAACTGCGCTTTATTCGCAATGAAGCCTCTCAGTTCGCGGAACGTCATCCGGGGACGGCTCGTGCGTTGGGAATGCGTAAAGACAGTATTGATGATCCTCAGATCGCGCGTTTAATTGAAAGTGTTGCCTTGATGAATGGCAAACTGCAGCAGCGCTTGGATGAGTCTTACCCAGAGCTGACAGAAAGCTTGGTGAACTTGTTGTTCCCGCATTATCTAAGGCCAGTGCCGTCATACAGCATGTTGGACTTCGCTATTTTTGAAGAAGCGAATGCAAAGCACAGTATACCTAAAGGCACAGAATTTGATGTCGCGAGCGAAGCCGGTGAGCCAGTGGTGTTTCGCACCTCCGAAGATATAGCGCTGCTGCCAATTCAAGTTGCTTCGGCTGAAGTGCTGTTTGCGCCATTTGAACTGGCTAAGCCTGCGGGTGCAGAAAACGCAAAAGCGATGTTGGAGCTGACGATTAAGGCAACCGACAGCGGTATCGAGTTGCGTGATTTGGATATTGACCAGTTGAAACTGCATCTCAAAGGTGAAAGCCACTTCGCGTTGCGTTTGTATGATGTACTCGCCCACGGGCGCTGTCAGGTGTGTATCCAGAATAATGGTAAGAGCTACTCATTAGGTAAGTCTGCACTACAGCCAATTGGCTTCGATGTGAATGACACTATTTTACCGTATCAAGCAGCAAGCTTTGGCGGCTTTAAGTTGCTGACCGAGTTCTTCATGTTCCCTGAAAGATTTCAAGGATTCAAATTAGACCTTGGCAATGTCATGCAACACGCAATCGGCTCAGAGTTTCGTATTCAGATTTTCTTAAATGAGATGAGTGTGGTGCAAGCTCGTAGCATTCAAGCGCAGCATTTTTCTCTGTTTTGTACGCCATTGGTGAACCTGCAAACCAAAGTGTCAGAACCTCTGCAAATCGACTTCACCCAAAAGCAGTACCCAATTTATCTTGATGCAAGCCAAGGTAATGATTTGGAAGTGTTTTCTGTTGATGAAGTGCTAGACGTAACGGAAGGCGAACCGTTTAAGGTTTGTCAGATCTACGGAGACAAGTACAACAGCACAGAGACTGCACTTCGTTGGCAGCTCGTACAGGATACCCACGAAAGAGGCGTGCTTCGCAGTGGCTTAAAAGTGGCTGATATTGGGCATGTTAGTGCCACGATGTCGTCCAGAGTTTGGTCGGTGACGACAACCGCGACTGACGGCATTCGAGCAGGCTCATTGCCTGTAAACAGCCAAGTGACATGTCGGGAATCTCTTACGATTCCAGCGGCTATGAACTTGCTGCGCCGCCCAACCTTGCCAGTGCGTAGTCGTGACGCAAATAAGAATGTATGGGCACTGCTTTGCCATTTGCACTTTAACTATCACGCGATTCTAGGGACGGATGACCCAACCGCTACGCTGAAAAATGTGTTTGATTTGTATAACCACAACCAAGCGGTGCAAAACCACATCTATATCGAGTCCCTACAAAATATCGAGCAGGAGCAAGTGGTGGCTCCGATCCGTGTGTCAGGAAAAACATGTTTTGCTTACGGCACAAAAATTTCGGTGACGTTAGACGCAAGCAATGTCAACGGAGGCGTATCGCTCTTTGGTCATTTGCTTGACCACTTCTTCGCTTATTTCGCAGGCTTCAACAGCTTTACTCAAGTGGATATTTATTTGGAAGGCCAAGACGGTGTTTACCTGTCCTTCCCGAGGAGAACTGGGTGCAAGAGTTTGTTGTAAGCCGTTTCGCTTATGGTGCGTTTGAGGGGCAGCTAGAAAAAGCGTGGCAGATCTTCAAGCATCAGGCTCATTTAAAGGGTCAGCGACCTGAAGTGAGGTTCAGTGCGGAAATTCTCCCAGCTTACTATCAAGCAGAAGTCTCTACGGTTACTTCGGAGCGAGAGGGTGAATTTACGGTAAAGACATCATTGGCGGCTTTGTCTGGAAACTCTGGTTCGATGCCAAGAGCGATGTATGGCGATGCACTAAAAGCGCGTTTTGAACTTGGCGATGAAGCGCCGCTCGACTTCTTCGACATGTTTAATAACCGTTACTACCGTTTGTACTGCGAAACAAAGCAAAAGCACGAGCTGACGTATCAGATTGAGGAAGAGGCGTTTCATTGGAATCGTGACCGTCAATCTATTACTGAAATGCTTTCCAGTTTGGCTGGACAGCCTGGAGATAAGGCACCAATGCCGGAATCTCATTTGGTGCAATACACCGGCTTATTAGGGTTGAAATTGACCTGCCCATTGGCGCTTAAGTCGATGCTAGAAGATTACTTCGAGTCGGAGTTTGAGGTTGAACGCAGTAGCCTAGAGTATTTGCCTCTCACAGAGTGTTCCTTAACTCAAATTGGCCAAGCTGGAAACAATCATCAATTGGGAATGGGCGCATTGGTCGGGATGTCGACGCCAATGACGGGGCAGAAACTCAACATAAAAATTTGCCCTCAAGACTATCAGCATTACTTAAAAATACGCAGTGACAAAGAGATGGTTCTTGCGCTGGACCATATGGTTAGAAGCTATATGGGAGTGAATACCAAATATGCACTCTATATGAAGGTAAATAGCCAGTATCTGCCGAGAGTGAAGCTATCAGGCAGTCACCAAAAAGCGTTAAGAATTGGCCAATCCGCGTGGATGAGTCATCAATCAGATCATCAACAGTTTGTTGAAATGCCACTGACGAAAAGTTAGGAAACAGAATGATAAATATTGAACTACAAAGCTTGGTCAAAAGGCTTACTCCGTTATTAAAAAGTGCCCTGGAAACGGCTGCTGGCGATTGTGTAAGTAAAGGACACTTTGCGATAGAAGCTGAGCATTGGTTTGTTCAGTTGTTACAGCAGTCCAAAGGCTGGGAGGCCGCACTGCAGCAAGCATCAATGGCCAAAGAGTCGATGTTGGAGCGTTGTAATGACCGTCTGATGCACTTGGCTCGTGGTAATGACTCTTCACCTTCTTTGTCCCCTGAGTTGGTTGAGTTACTTAAAGATGCATGGATGCTTGCTTCATTAAACAATCAGCAATCGGTGGTGAATGAATTTCATCTGCTTATGGTGCTGAAGCAGCGTCTGGACCAAAGCGCTTACAATGGCGTGTTGAGCTCGTGGGTGTCAGTATTGTCTTCTGAATGGTTACGCAGTCAGTCGATGGTGATCAGCAGACCCAGTGAAGTCTCATCGTCTACCGAGAGCATGGTCCCAACCCGTGGTGACTCAGCGACGCCAGCTTTGGACAAGTTCTCGCAAAACCTGACAGAGGCCGCGCGTAATGGCGAGTTGGATCCTATTACAGGGCGCGGAGATGAAATTCGCAAATCCATTGATATTTTGTGCCGCCGCCGTCAAAACAGCCCGATCCTCGTTGGTGACCCAGGTGTAGGTAAAACGGCCATTGTTGAAGGTCTTGCCCAAGAAATCGTGAATGGCAATGTCCCACCTGCGCTTGCGAACGTTGAGCTGCGCAGCCTTGATTTGTCCCTTTTGCAAGCTGGTGCGAGCATCAAAGGTGAGTTTGAAAACCGCCTTAAAGATGTGATCAATGAGATCAAGCAGTCAACGACGCCAATCATCATGTTTATCGATGAAGCACATACGCTGATTGGGGCGGGGGGCACAGCGGGCCAGAATGATGCAGCTAATATTCTGAAACCAGCGCTTGCGCGTGGCGAGTTTCGTTCACTTGCAGCGACCACATGGGCAGAATACAAACAGTACTTTGAATCGGATGCCGCGCTGACTCGTCGTTTTCAAGTTGTTGCGGTTAATGAACCTAATGAAGAAGATGCTATCCACATGCTTCGCGGCGTGAAGCGCAGCCTTGAAAAGCACCATGGCGTTAAAGTCATGCAAGAAGCCATCGATGCCGCCGTCGCTCTCTCTATTCGTTACCTTCCTGAGCGTAAGTTACCTGATAAAGCAATTAGTCTGTTAGATACAGCGTGTTCACGCATTGGATTGAGCCAAAGTGCGGCACCAAGACAGTTGGAAGCCATTGCAGAAAAAATCCGCTATACCAACAACGAGATCGAAACGTTACATCATGAGTCGGCATTGTGGTCGATTGAAAACGTACGCTTGGAAGAAGCAAAACAACGATTGGCGGCTTTAGAACAAGAGCATCAGTCACTTGAGTGCTCTTGGAACGCAGAGCGCCTCTTGGTGGAAGAGATCATTGAGTTGCAGTCTGGCTTAGACACTGAGCTAAAAGAAAATGGCTCGGTGATATCGCATGAAGCGAAAATCCTGTTAGCAGACAAAATGGCAGCCCTGCGAGAGCTCCAGGGTGAGCAACCATTAGTCCTGCCACAGGTAACAGAGCAAACCATCGCTGAAGTGGTGGCGCTATGGACGGGGATTCCAGTGGGCAACATGCTTAGCCAAGAAGTTGAGAAGTTGATGCACCTAGAGACTCGTATCGGTGAGCGAGTGATTGGTCAGACAACGCCGATAGCAGAGCTTTCACAAGCAATTCGCTTGTCGCGTGCAGGTTTAACCGACCCACGCAAACCTGTTGGGGTATTTCTGATGTGTGGTCCAAGTGGTGTGGGTAAAACCGAAACTGCATTGGCGCTTACCGACTTGCTATACGGTGGTGAGCGAAATATCACCACCATCAACATGACGGAGTTTAAAGAAGAGCACAAGGTGTCGATGCTTTTAGGCTCTCCTGCAGGTTATGTTGGCTACGGTAAAGGCGGTGTCTTAACAGAAGCGGTACGTAAGAACCCATATTCTGTACTGCTGCTGGATGAAATGGAAAAAGCCCACCCTGGTGTGCACGACATCTTCTATCAAATCTTTGATAAAGGCTCTATCTCGGACAGTGAAGGTCGACACATCGATTTTCGTAATACGATCATCATCATGACATCAAACGCGGCAGACAGCGCTGTTGTTAATGCATGTGAAAATGGTCGACCGGATGTTCCGACTCTGACTCAGTCTATTTTCCCTGAGCTGCAAAAACACTTTAAACCAGCATTTCTTGGCCGTGCGACCATCGTGCCTTACTTCCCTTTGAACGATGAAGAAATGGCGCAAATTGCAACCTTGTCTCTGAACCGCATTCGCAAGCGCGTTCAATCCCACTACAAAGCAAGTTTTGAATTTCACCCTGATGTGATTGATCTGCTGGTCAATATGAACGATTCACCTGAAACAGGCGCTCGTGCCGTTGAGCAACTGATCAATCGTCAACTTATGCCGGATTTAGCGAATCAATGCATTGTTCGCATGAGTGAGAACAAGCCGGTAGAAGCGGTCACTGTTCACGTTGAAGAAGGCAAATTTAAGATTCAGATTCAATAGCATTAAGAGGCAATAGACCTCAAAAAAACAATGGGTTGTATGTCAACCCAACTAAAACAATAACGTAATTTTATTAACGCTTTTTGTTGCGGGCCGTGTTTAACGCGACCTTTTCGCAGCACAACATTATGAGTACTAACAGATGATGCATTCAGTCTTTTCTACGCAACAATTGGAATGGATTCGCAAGAACTTAAAAATCGCAGTGATTCACGGTGGGGATAAAGAGCAGGACGGCAGTTTTATCTTTGAAAACTTGAGCCCTCGCTCAACCAAAACGTATGCACCTGTTGCACACGATATTGCTAATGCACTGCGTGAATCTAATTTCCAGTTCGTTGAGGTGTTAGCTGAAGACATCAACTTAGCGCAGTGCCTGAAAGATAAAGGTATTGACTTGGTGATCACGAACAGTGGTGGTTTGCAAGGTTTTGACTCCATGTGTCATTTGCCTTCTACATTGGAAATGCTGGGCGTGCCTTATGTTGGGCACTCGCCAATGACGGCAGGGATCTTGGATAACAAGCACCTGTTTAAGCATGAAATTAAAGCCGCTGGACTGCCGACTGCACCATTTATCACCATTGGTATTGATGAACATTTTGAAGATGTAGCAAAGCAAGATGCGATCGATCAAATTGAAGCGCAGTTCAAAGATGGTTTCATTGTTAAGCCAGTGTCTGGCCGAGCTTCAATTCATGTTTATCCTGTTTTTAATCGTAGTGATCTCGCGGGTGTTGTAGAGCATGTACGTCAAGCGACGGGGAACACTGTAATGATTGAACCTTTCCTTGGTGGCCGAGAGTTTGTTGTTGCTGTTGCAGGAGAGTATGTCTTTAAAGAAGGCAAACTGACGCAGTCTGAAATGCCGATGGCTTTCTCAATTACTGAACGTGTACTGGACGCTGACGAGCCGATTTTTACTTCTATGGATGTAAAGCCGATCACTCAAGACCGTTTGGTTGCTGTTAATGAAGAGGGGCTACGCAATCAGTTAGCACTGATCGGTCAGAAGATTTATCGCCAGCTTGGCCTTCAAACCTTAGTGAGAGTGGACTTACGAATGGACAAAGAAGGCAACCTTTATGTGCTGGAAACCAATCCAAAACCGGATCTAAAACGTCCGGAGGGAGAAAAGGTAAGTTTGGTTTGCCATGATCTGGCTCGTGAAGGTATGGATTACACAGACCTAGTTCAGTCGTTGGTGTTTAACCGATTATCTTTCCTCAAGCAAAAACGACCAATGTCGGTTGCGCATTGCCTCAATGAGCAATTCGACGCTCTAAGCGTGGGTTAGGAGTGAACTTTGAACTCTTTTAAGCAATATAGCCGCTTGTTGCTCGGAGCATTACTGGTTCTGTTATCACTAATGCTGATCTTTGTTGTTGGCTATGCACAAGCATTGAAAAGCTATCAACAGCAGAGCCGTGATGCGATTTTAGCCCAAACAGAAGCCGCCCGAATCGGTATAGAACAAGTTCTCAGTTCCGGCGTGCCGCTTCAGGACTTTGCTGGTCTTGAGAAAGTGCTATCGCCAATCGCGAAAGCGGATTCTTCTGTGGTTGATATCCGAGTGATTTCTGGGCAGCAAGAGCTATATCGCTACACCGATGACAACTTTGTTGGCAGTTTAGTCACCATCCCTTTGAACAATAAATTTGCTCAAGTTGGTGCTTTGGAGATTTGGCTGAGTGATGAAGAAATCGAAAGGAGCATCGATAGGCACTTCCAGCCGATGGTGCTGCTGGTGGTTTTACTGACCGCTGCGTTTATCTTCTTTGTGTTGCGTAGCCAAAACCCCAAGATTTACTTCACTGCATTTGGTGGGGTGTTCTTAGCCATGTCGGCGAGCGTGCTGTTGATGGTCGGTGCATTGTACAAATCCGGCTTGGAGCACAAGGCGGATTCCATGGCGAACATTGTTACTCAACGTTTGGCCCCAGTACTGAATGCAGGGATCAGCTATCGTCAAGTGAGTGGCATCGATGAGATGCTAGACAGTTTTCGTCAGTCAAACCCAGAAGTCTCTTCCATTTCTGTTGCTCAGGGATCTGAGTTGATCGCCAAAAGTAAAGCGCAGAACAGTATGTCAGTCGATGAGATGGCCGAATTTTTGGTCAGCGATGCGAAAGGGAACGAGGTGACGGTCGCTTTTTTCCCTAAAGTACTGTTTGCGCAGTTGGTACGTACACTAAAGAACTTTGCCATTCTATTTGCTGGTTGTGCGTTCATTTGCTTTGCTTTTATTCGCTTGCTGAGCCACTCAGAGCAACAGCCAAAAAACGATATCGTACTGGCACAGGTTAAGCCGTTGCTGTTGGTTACGGTGCTGATGGAATCGTTAATGGCGCCGGTTTTACCTCAGTACTTAACGCAAATCGCGGTAGAGAATGGCGCGGGTGAAAGTTGGTCGTCTTACTTCTTTACACTCTATTTTGTCGGCTTTGCTGCAACGCTATTGCCGGTTTCGCGTCTAGTTGAAGTGTTTGATATTCGCAAAGTACTTGGCGTGGGTATTCTGTTATCTGCGGCTGGCTGTTTGTTGCTAGCGTACGAGTCCCAGTTAGCGATGGTGCTTATTGCGCGATTCACCTCTGGCGTTGGGCAAGCGACGATCTTTATTGCCGTTCAAGGTTATATTCTGCGTTGCAGTGATCAATCTAACAAGACACAAGCCGCAGGCATCATCGTATTTTGCTTCAATGCTGGATTCATCTCTGGTGCAGCAATCGGTGCCTTGTTGGCTGATACCGTAGGGGTGCAAGGCATCTTCATGTTGTCGGCTTTAGTTGGTGGCCTGATGTATCTGTTCGCGTTGTCGCTGCCGTCGATGATTCCTCAGGGGAATGCTCAAGGTTCACTCAAAGAGAACCTGACGATGATGCTAAAAGATTCCGCAGCTTTGATGCGTGTACCGTCATTCATGCGCACCATGTTGCTTGTTGGTATCCCAACCAAAATGATGCTAACGGGTGTCGTATTCTTTGCTGTGCCAATCCTTCTTTCTGATGTCGGTGTCGAGCGCGAAAGTATCGGTCAGGTGCTGATGGCTTATGCATTCTCTGTGCTTTTCATTAGTGGCAAGGTCTCGCCAATGATTGACCGTATTGGCTCTGCAAAATGGGCGCTTTGCTTAGGAAGTATCGTTGGCGCTGTTGCTTTGGCCATTCTTTCTGCTGCCTTCTTACTTGAAGACATAGCCTATCTTGTCCTCGTCGCAACGTTCGCAATGTTAGTCATGGGCGTTTCACACGGCTTTATTAATGCCCCAGTTGTGACTCATGTGGTGACCACCACTCAAGGTATGAATGCCAATTCAGTTGCTTCTACTTATCGCTTTTTGGAAAGGCTAGGTCATGTGTTGGGTTCGGTCGTTGTCGGTGCTTTGCTTGCTCACCTCGGAACGGACTACGCATTCTTTGCGCTTTCAGCATTCTTTACCTTAGCTGGCTTGTTGATGTGGTTGTTTGACCGTGGTGCACAAAAGGAGGCGAAAGCATGATTCGATTGATTTTACTTTTGGTACTGGCTGCATCCTCATCGGTGAGTTTGGCGGATTGGCCTGAGTGGTTGGGTGAACACTTACAAGCTGAGAAGGCGGTACAGTGGGAAATCAATGCTAATGACAGCGATGTATTGTTCGCCCCACGTGGTGAACATCCGATGGTTTGGGTTTTAGTTTCTCGAAAAGCGGACTCGTATGATGTTGCGTTGTCGACCATCTTAAAAGTGTTTCGCAGAGAAATGCCTAACGTTTCATTTCGCGCTTTCCTTTTACCTAAAAGCCAAGAGGAACTGGTTGCTTGGACGAAAGCTGCCGATATAAAGGCGAACATGATCTACACGGTTGGATCTCGTGCGACCGTCTCACTGCATAAGGTTTACGCTGGAGGTAAGCTGCCGGTTGTATCGGTGAACGCAAAAGATCCGGTGTTACTGGGCCTGACGGATAACTATCACTCAAGCGGCAACAACTTTGCTTACACCTCCTTGAATTTGCCTGCTGATATTACGCTGAGCTTTTTACGTCGCTTTAAACCAAGTCTGACTCAAATTGGTGTGCTGTACGCCAAGTCGAACACCAGTGCTTATCTCACTCAGTTTTTGCCACTTCAAAAAGAGGCTGAGAAGCAAGGAGTGACAGTCTTTCCTATCGAAGTTGACGAGAATAACCCTGAGCTTACTCTTCAACTCGTGATGCAAACCACCGTTGAATCGATGAAGGTCAATGATGGCAATTTACATCAATCCTTGCTTTGGCTAACGGGTAGCTCAAGTCTTCTAAACCGAATTGATGAGATCAACCTGTATTCAGAGCAGCTTCCTCTGCTAACCGCAGTGCCTGATGCGGTTAATGGCACGCAACAAAGTGCGCTGATGTCTGTTGGCGTAGGGTTTGAGAACAATGCCCACCAAGCGGCACTTTACGGCATTGAAGTACTTAAAAAGGGTGCAGCTCCTGCTTCTCTGCCTGTGGGCGTGCTGTCGCCACCAGATATCTCGATTAGCTTTAAACAAGCAGGTCGTGTTGATACGCAGCTTCCGTTTGTACTGATTGAAATGGCCAGCGATATCTATTCGCAAGATGGCAAGCTAGTGCGTTCAGCAGGCATGAGCATGGAGAGCCATTAACCATGATACGTGTCGTTTTTATTGCCGTTATGTTGACCGTGCTGAGCCAACCTGCTTTGGCCTATCAGCGCCCTGAGCGGTTACTACTCGCAACCCAAGAATGGTTTCCCTATCAGTACCAAGAAAACGGGGAAATGAAAGGGCCGGGGATAGAACGAGTGAAGTGTGTCATGAGAGTGATGGACCAGCCGTATCAGCTCACGATGACTAAGTGGGATAGAGCCCAGCTCATGACAGAGGTTGGCTCACAACATGGTTTCTTCCTTGCGTCTCGTAACAGTAAGCGTGATGAGTATGCCGATTATTCTGCGCCACTTGATCAACAGAATTGGAGTTGGTTCTCGCTCTCTGATTCAACAGAGTTAGACAACGCTATGTTCAAATCTCAGGTCGAAGTTGCGGCACTATTTGGCTCAAATAAATGGTTTTGGCTACAGAAAAACGGTTACCGCGTGAGTAAAAAACCAAGGACGCCAAAAGCCCTAATTGAGTTAATGCTGAACGGGGAAGTCGGAGCGGTATTGGGCAATGACGCTGTCATTGACGAGACGATAAAAAAAATGGGTATCAGTTATCGAGCGATTTCTCGGACACGGGTTAAATCGAATCCATTGGGGGTGTATTTCTCCAAAGCATTTACTAAGAAATACCCCAACTTTCTTAATGAATTTAACGAGGCGGTTTCTCAGTGTCGTTAACTCCAAATATTGAATTTATTGAAGGTCAGTCAAATGCCTCTATCGATTAGAATTATTAGCTCTCCAGATGGTGAAAGCATCGCCCAATGGAATCAAGCATTTCCAGAAGATGGTGGAGATATCGGGCGTGCGTTTGGCGCGACGCTACAACTTAATGACGCAAGTCGTGAGATTTCAAGTACCCATGCGACGATTCGTAAGACCTCGCGTGGATACCAAATCATGGACAACAGCACCAATGGCCTTTACATCAATGGCTCTGATGCGCCTTTGGGCAATGGTAACCAATCGACATTAAGTGATGGTGATGTTCTTGATATTGGCCGTTACCGATTGCTGGTTTCTTGTTTCTTCCCTGAATCAGCGAAAGCGCAAACCCAGCAGCATCACTCTGATAGCTCTCGACTAGGTGATGATCCGTTTAGTACTGAATCAACACCTTTTATTCAAAGTATTCCTGAAGTAGATGAAGCGCCAGAGTTCACCATCTCGGCAACAGATGTGGTGGGGGATGACCCATTTGCGAATGATGCCTCAGTTAAGCAAGAGCAAGCACCTCACTTTAATCTTGATTTTCAGACGGATGAGGATGACCCGCTGAAAGACAGTGATTTTCGTGCGTCATTTCCAAACCATGAAGTGATGGTAACCCCCTCTTTCGCTCAAGAAGAGTCACCCGTTAACCAATCTCAGTTTGAGATTACTGAGTTTAAGAAGCATGAGCAGCGCTTACAGGAATGCACGGACAAAGCATTAGAAATGGCATTGGCAAGGTTGTTGTCTGATATTTCTCCGAATGCGATAGAGTCGATGTTTGATGATTTGTCGGGCAACGGCTTTTGGTCTCGTAAGCCGAAGTACTGGGATATGTACAAACGCTATTTCAACCGACAAGTAGAGAATCGCGATTGGCAAATTAAGTTTCAAGCGTACTTCAGAGATGCAATGCGTATGCAAAAAAACTTCGAAGGGGATCAGTAATGGTACGTCGTTTATGCCTAATGTGTATCGCCCTTATGATGTCAGGGTGCAGTTTATGGAGCGATGAGCTGGTTGAGCCAAAACTGGTCGTTGATATTAAAGCTGCGACCAATATTAACCCTAATGTTGAAGGTAAGCCTTCTCCGGTAGAGCTCCGAATCTATCAATTGACGAATAATAATGCGTTTGAACTCTCTGATTTTATTCAAATTTATAATGATGACCAAGGCGTGTTGAAGGCCGAGTTGGCCGTTTCTCGCCAGTTACCAAGCATTTTGCCAGGTGAAACTCGTCAGGAAATTATCCCACTTGGTAGTGGCGTTAAGTACATCGGTGTGATTGCGGGTTTTGCTGATTACAGAGAGGCGAAGAACAAGGTGATTTATAAGCCGCTAATTGTGAATTCAGCGGTTATCAGTATTGAAATTGATGGCATTAATCTGTCTGTGTCAGGGGAAGAAGAATAATAATGGATAATAATAAAGTCGTGTGGAGTGAGGGGATGTTCCTTTCCCCTCAGCACTTTCAACAGCAAGAGCGCTATGTTGAACATTTTACTCGCGAGTTCGCCGGACAAATTAGCCCTAATGCTTATGGATTGACCTCGCTAGAGCTTGATCGCTCGATGTTGAACATTGGTAAGGTTTCGGTGCGTCGTGCTAAAGGCATTTTCCCTGATGGAACACCATTTGAAATTGAGCAAGCACTCGTGCTTGATGTGCCGAAAAATACCAGTCATAAGAAAGTGTATCTGGCCCTTCCGGTTTCAAGACCGGGCACTATTGATGTTGGAGAAGATGCGCGTCTGAGACACTCTTCACAAGAGCACCCTGTTTACGATACCAGCCGAGAGCACAGTGACCCGGTTCAGTTAGAGTTAGCAACATTGAACATTCAGTTGCGTTTAGAAGGTGATGAGCTAAAAGATTTTGTGTTGATATCCGTTGCTGAAATCAGTGAACACAAGTCTGAAGGTGTTGTTGTGTTGAACCAAGCATTCGTTCCTCAATGCTTGCAGTTTGCCGTATCTAGCTACCTAACCGATAACGTTGCTGATCTATTTGCACAAGTACAATACCGTTCCCGAGCGATACATACTCGTTTACAAGCGGAGTCTAGCAGTAAAAGCTATCAGTCGTTGATGCGTGACTACTTGTGGCTGCAAGTACTGGGTGCTTGGATGCCAAAACTTGAACAATGGAACCTAGATGGCTCGTTGCTGACACGTCACCTCTATTTAGAGTGCGTTTCGATGGCGGGGCAGATGCAGGGTTTAGAAGGGAAGATGCCAAAGTCTTTCCCTGCATGGAACCAAGATGCGCTATACAGCATTTTCTCGACCGTGTTTTCTGAGTTACTGGTGTTACTCCGTGAGGTTCAGATAGATAACGTATCAACATTGAACTGGGACAAACAGCTGTTCGTGAGCCGTCGCTTGCTACGCACACTGGTCGATGATCGCAGCCTATACAATCAAGGGCGCTTTGTGTTGGCCGTTTCCTCGTCTATCGGTGCTACTCGACTTAGTGAAGAGTTTCCTCGTGCTGCGAAGCTAGCAGGGAACAGTGATATTGCCGGTTTAGTACGTAATGCACTTTCAGGTGTTCCTTTGCGCCATCTTCCTTATGCACCTTCTGAGCTGAAGTCTTTGAATGACGCCGCTTACTTCGAAATCGATACTAAGTCTGAATTGTGGCAAGCGCTGATCAAACGTGATGAGGCGATCGCTCTTCATATTGATGAAAGAATTGATGATATCCACGTCGATTTTCATGTGATCAGGTAGGTAACGGATGGGCGGATTATTTAACGAAGAACCGACGGTTCAAATTCGACGAGTGACATCGACCGAATCACCTCAAAAGCAGCATCAGTTGCCACCCAAAGCGGACACTTCGGGTACTGAGCGATTGATTGAGAATCTTGCCATTTATGGTAGCCCTTTAATGAATGCGGCAACGGAACTCTTGGGTATTTTAGTGACGATTAAGCGTCAAGGTGCACCGAGAGACATCAACCGTTTTCGTCAAAAACTTTTGTACGCCATTGATGCGTTTCGTTTGCGTGGTCTGCACTTGGATTACCACCCAAGTGTGATTGAAAAAAGCTGCTTTGTGTTGTGCGCAGCATTTGATGAAGCTGTGCTGTACACCGCTTGGGGAGAGCGTGCCCGTTGGGAAAATCATTCGTTGTTGAGCAAGGTGTTTTCACAGCGCGATGGCGGAGAGGCCTTTTTTGTGTTGCTAGATAAGGCCAGCCAGCAGCCGAATAAACTTGTTGATTTTATTGAGCTTCAGTACGTGCTTTTGGCTTTGGGTTTCAAAGGGCGCTTTCGCCATGAAGACGAGAGCCAATTGCATGATATTACCGCTCGTGCGTACGGCCTCATTCGCCACTATCGCAGTGAAAGTCCTTTTCCGGTACCGCAAACACCAACGTTAATCGAAGGTAAACGCCCGTGGCTAATGATCAGTATGGGCAAAACGTTAGGCTTGGCTTGTTTGGTTCTGGCATCGGGGTATGGCTTTACTGAATATTGGTACAACAGCCGCGTGCAGCCGTTGTTGGCACAGTTTAGCGCGATCGATATGTCAGACGTCAACCTGAAGAAAAACAGCAGTGACTTAGTGTACTTAAGTTCCGATGCGGATTTGGGACGACAGAGTGAAAGCCTAGAGGAAGAAACGGGAATGAAAGGAAAAGTGGTCACTCAGCAATGGGAGATCATTCTCGCGGTATTTTCTCGGGCGAGCGACGCACTTCGTTTATCGACAGAACTCAAACAAGCAGGCTATGAGTCTTTTACTCGTGAGACGGAACATGGTGTTGAGCTTTATCTTCACGCAGGTGACGACTTAAACACCATTCGTAAGTTGAAAAATGAACTCAATGTTCGCTTTGGTTTGAACGCCACGATTAAAAGAGCGCTGAAATAAGATGTTTAAAAAGATATTTTCTATTTTCTTGGTGATTACTGCCATTTTAGGGACGCTCGCATTTTGGATAACGGCATCAGAAGAGCAACCAGTCTGGATAAAGTGGGGAATGCTCGCTGTCACCGTCGTTATTGTCTTCTTTACATGTGTTTGGTGGTGGAAACAACGCAAGCTTAATCAAACAGAGAAAGAAGAGCATGATCAACACGTACTGCTTAAGCAAGACACGCGCGTGATCCAGCAGCTGTTTCGTATCGCAACGAAAAAGATACAAGGACAAGCTCGTAACAAGTTAGAAAGTCTTTACAGTCTGCCTTGGTACCTAGTTCTAGGTGGTGAAAAAGACGCGAAAAGTGCCATATTGCTACAGAATGGTTTTGAGCCAGTTAACGAGCGTTACTTGGATGAAAGTGATACGGAACAGTACCTACGCTTTTGGAGCAACGATAACGCAGTCGTTGTGGAAGTTGGTCATCGTATATTTGATAACGACGGTATTGACGAATCGCTTTGGCAAGTACTGGCGAAGCAACTACTCAAATACCGTCCGAGGCAAGGACTGAACGGCATTGTGACGGTTATTGGGTGTGATCGCTTAATGACAGGGGACAAGAAAGAACGCACTAGGCTCTCTGGCATCTATCAGGAGGCTGTGTTGTCGATGGGCGCAGAGCTTAGCTTAAACTTGCCTGTTTACGCCGCTTTCTCTAAAGCTGACTCGATTGCAGACTTCACTGGTTTCTTTGAGAGCTTCACTGCATGTGACTCAGAAAATCCTTTTGGTATTACCTTTGAGTGCGATGTTTCGCGCCGTTATGACAAACAGCAGTTTGAGGCAGAAAGCCACGCGTTGATTCAATCCATTGCGGGGCAGCAGTTTGAGTTACTGAGAAACGTCAGCAGTGACAAGTCGGGATCCATTATCGCTTGGCCTTATCAGCTAAGAATTTTCCTAGAGCGCGTCAACGAGTTTTTGAGCGACATTGGTCGCGAGAACCGTGTCCGAGAAGCCGTATGGATCCGCGGCGCTTATTTAATGTCATCCGGGCAAAAAGGCATTGAGCATGATCTACTAACGCAGGTTGTGGCCGAACGTGCTGAGTTCAACACCAATAACCAAGTTGAACAGCAGCCAAATCGTCGTGGTTTCTTTACGCAACGTTTGTTCAATAAGGTCATCTTGCCGGAGAAGAATATCGTCGGTGTCAATGAATGGCGTCATGCGGGTTATCTTGTATTTCGAACCGCTGTTTTAGTATCCGTAGTTGGGCTGATTTCTGTTGCAGGTCTGAAGTTACAGGAAAACTGGAATGTTGATGAAGATTGGCGCACAACGGCTCTATCTCAAATTCGTTTTTATCAAAACGATGTTCAAAAGCTGAGCAATGACAATTCTATGTCGGAGGTTGTGGCGGTATTAAGAGAACTTGGCGATGTGGTTGTTGAGGGCGTTCAACCTAAAGCGTGGCATGAGAAAGTCAGTATTAAGCAAACAGATACGGCCGAGAGTGTTTACTCTGCTTATGAAAAACAGTTGCACCAGATAATGCTACCAAAGCTCGAAGAGCTGATCAGCAGCGAGCTGTATGTTTATGTGAACCTTGGTAATCCAAGCCGAATCTTTGAGATTTTGCGTTACTACCAGATGTTGTTTGACCGAGAGCAACTGAACTTTGCGGAACTACAAACTTACTTGCTTGATAACTTGAAAGACCAAGGCGAGCTTTCTCCGGACGAGCTTTACTCTTTTTCTCTTTTAATCGAAGACTTGTTTAAAAGTCATTACGACAAGCAGCTACAACCGAACCTAGACCTTATAGCTGTTGCAACGAACAACCTTGAAGGCTTGTCACCAGAGCGACTGATTTATGCGCGTATTAAAGAGATGCCAGAGTACCGTACTCAAGTGGATCTCCGAAGCCAGCTCGGTGAGAAGTTCGATAGCTTGTTTGAGTTTACTAATGATTTCCATGGCTATCTGATCCCTGAAATCTTTACTAAGCAGGGCTATAGCCAAATTGATTTGACGGCAAAGTCGCCTCTGCTTAGAAGCTTGATGAGCGAGTTTAAAGCGATTCAAGGTGATATGTCTGGCGCATCAGTCATTGAGCTTAGAGAACTGAGCAAACAGGTTCAACGTCTGTATTTTTCTGATTACATCTACTACTGGAAAGACCTAGTCAACAACATTCAAATCAAACAGTTTGGCGATGCATCGGTACTTAGCTATGCGCTAAGAAACACACGTTCTCCGGCTACGAGTCCACTACTTGATGTATTGGATGCGGTTGTTGTGAACACAACATTGGCTGTCGCCGATCAACCGGATACGAAAGGACAGAAGCGTGCAGCCGGTCAACTAGGATTGAAGAAAGCGAAAAAGGTGTTGAACAAAGCCGACAAAGTGAATCGAGCAGTTGGCGATAACCTGTTGAGACTGCAACCTTCATTCGTCGTAAATGAAGCATTTTTGCCTTTTTCTAGGTTTGTGAATGGGAATGGTAAAGACAAGGATACACCACTGGAGCAGTTGATCGTTCAAGTTGATGAGGTTAACTCGTTTTTCGATGCCGCATTGTCTAGTTCAAACCCCGGTAAATCATTCCATGCTTATGCCATCGCCCATGCGCAAGGTAGTAGCGACCCTATCGTGAACTTCCGTCAAGCAGGCAGCAAGGCTCCGAACATCGTCGCGTCTTGGACGAAGAGTCTCAGTGAACAAGTGTGGAAACAAGTGGTGAATGGCAGCGTGGTGTATCTAAATACACAGTGGGATGAGCAAGTTTACCAGTTTTATGTGTCTGCCATTGAAGGGCGATTCCCATTTGATCAACATGGTCGTGGAGAAGTGAGCTTAGATGACTTTTCTCAATTCTTTAAACCAAGTGGCCGTGTGGCTCGCTACATAGAAGAAACCTTGAAGCCGTTTGTTTACTGGGATAACGGCAGGCTCAAGCTAAACGAAGTTGACGGCCTAACGCTACCAATAAACTCAAACACTCGTAAGCAACTTGAATTAGTTCAAAAGCTGAGTGGCATTTTCTTTGGTTCTTCAGGGGATGATCTTGGGTTAAGGCTTGAAGTAAAAGCGAGCTCAATGAGTACCGACGTGACGGAATTCCGCCTACGAGAGGCTGAAACGATTTACGACTACAAACATGGTCCAAGAGTGTGGCGCGAGATAACTTGGCCAACCGCAGGAGTGGATGGCTATTTGAGTGCAGAATTCTACAGCGGTCAGAATCGAGTCGCACAACAATCATTTACCGGTCAGTGGGCGTTGTTGCGCGCTATTTTTGCGAACAAGAGCAGTGCTACATCGAGCCGCTTGATTCGTAAGCTCAACTACAAAATTAACCAAAACAACATCGTATTGGATTACACGCTGCGTGATTCCAATCAACCATTGGATAAATCTTTATTTGTTCAATTCTCGTTGCCTAAGCAGCTTTAAGGTTGTCGATGTTGAAAGCAGTGATTGAACCGCAGGAACGAGTGTGTTGCCAAGTTTTGGCGACTCACTCCCGTGTGCACGAAATCAGTAACGACTTGACCCACTACACTAAGCATTTTGATTCGGCAGAGAGCCTGCAAAGAGAATGGGTTGCTTTGCAAGAGTGTCAGGGTGCTCAAATACAAAAAGTAGTGGATGTCGACTGGAGCAAATTGCAGCTAACGCTGGACTTTGATCAAAGTGCGATACCGCTGATTGAGTTTGAGCCTAAGGATCTAGCGTTATTTGCTTCGCTTTTGCCTAGTGTGGTTCAGGCGATCAAACACTGTCATAGCAAGGGGTGGGTACATGGCGATATCAAGCCATCTAACCTGCTTTATGTGCCTCAATTACAACATATTCGATTGATCGATTTCGGTGCCAGTTGTCGGACTGGAACTTCTCGGGAAGCACTCTCCGAGTGGCAAGCAACGCCTATGTTTGCTTCGCCAAATCAAAAGGGTGGGGAAGGTCTGGTCGAAACGGGGGACGACTGGTTTTCACTGATTAAAATCATCGATCAGGTCATGCCATGTGCGCATGACTACTCAATAAACTCAACGCTTATCCAGTGGCGAAAAGCCCTGAGCCTTGAGATTTAGATAGAAGGAAAGCTAATGAATAAAAAACAGCTTGCTGCGGCCAATCTCGACTTCGATGTGTCATCAATCAAAGGGACGGATGGAAAATTAATCCCTAACTTAGGATGCGCGATAGAAATTGAGCAATGGTTGAAAAAACTGTCTCTCGCATGCGGGAGAAGGCACTCGAACAGAGCCTTACCTTATTTAGAAAAAGCGATAGATGTTATCTATTCTGAGGTTGAGGCGGAATTGTATCGCCAGTCGGGAAACAACAGTAGCGCCTACGAAGCTAGCGCAGTGACTAAGCATCCAGTATGGCAGTTTTTTGTAGAACGAGTGACGAAAAAGTTTGGTAGTGTCGTTAAGGTGATTCAACCACACCGTTCACCAACGGAATCTGTCCGTTCGAAACTGATTAACCGTACTTTCTTCCAAATGCTGCATAACAAGCATGAAGTTTTGAAGCGTTCTCATAGCAGTATCTTAGCATCCGGTGAGCTTGGCCAAGCCAAGGTGGAAATTCTTGATGCGCAAGTTAATGCTTTGCGAGATGCTTACTTTAATCATGCAAAATGCAATGCTGAACTTTGGCCTGCTATCAATGATCTGTTCCAAAAAGGAAATACCCGCTCTGTTGAGGGCAAAGTAAACCTTGAAGACGGTTCACTGACATTTGAAGCCTCACAAGCACTATTTGCCGAAGCAAAAGTCGAGTTTGAAAAAACTTGGGACTTCGGAAAAATGAAAAACCAAATCAAAGCATCCGCTGAAATTGGTGCCCGTGAGAGCAGCAAATTTAGTGCTCATGCTAAATTTGGACAAGGTGGTGCTGCTGGTTTCCGCGAGAAGAAGCTTGGAGAGGAAGCAGGTAAGAAGACCAGTACGAAGTTCACTCTAGATAAGTCACCAGGTAAAGCTTGGGAGACTAATAAAAAAGAGGAAGCGGACGACGGATCGTTTGCTGCAATGCAACTGATACCGGGTATTGATTTAGAAATAGATGCGGTACTTGCTGCTCAAATGGGTATGAAGCTAACGGTCTCTCACGAGCTTTCTGTGGCCGAGTTTATGGCCCTAAAGAGTGAAGGTGAGCTATTTGTTGGTGCGACCGCTAAAGTGCAATTTACCAGCACACTAAACAGTGCCAATATCTTTGCCGGTGATGAAGTCATTAAAACTAAAATTGGTGCAAGTGCCTTTGTTGGTGCTAAGGCTAGTGGAACAAGCACTTTTACCCTGAAAGCTCGCGGCATGAATATGTTGTCTGGTAGTGTGACTGGTTCTGCGTCAGTTGGCTTGGGCGCATCCGCTGCTTTGGAAGCCATTGTTAAAGGCTCTGGAGACTTCACATTTAAAGCGGGTGCAGGTGCAACGATGGGGGTAGGAACCAACGTAGAGTTTGGAACTATGGTTAACCCGATGCTACTCAAAGTGCTGCTGTGGGATTCGTTTGGTAAGCACCTACGTTCGAAGCAGACTAAACGTAGAACGGGCATTAAATACAACAGAAACGTTAACCAGGTTGCATTGAGTCGTTGTGAAGAGAGCATCATGTCGTCGTTGAACATGATAGAAGCGGACTACCGAGTCTTAGCGGAAGAGATCTGGCGTATTCCAACTTTTACCAACATGTCTACGAAGGATGAAGTCACCACGATGCATGATCGTATCGCTAGTCCTGATAGAAATGTGATGGATAAGTACCTAGAAACGCTTGGCGTCAATGATGCTATCAATATGAGCCCTGAGGACATTACTCAAGCCGCTGTTGATATTGATAATCAAGCGCGCTTTAATCAATCGCAAGAGAGGCTTCTAAAGCAAGCGAAGAAAGCGGCTTCGAAGAGAGGAACTAAATCACTCTCTGGTGGGCTAGCTTTAGCAGGAATGAATGTTATGAATCCAACGATGGGATTACTAGCGGTCAAACCTTAATAACTAAGCTAAACAACCAAGAATGGCGGGATGTCCCGCCATTCTTGATATTGCTATAAGTCAAACTTAATGTTGATACCTTTTGCGATATTCTAGCGGAGTCATATCCACAAACTTCTTAAACAACTCTCTAAAGTAACGCACATCTTCATATCCAACGACTCTAGAAATTTCCTCGACAGTCTGTTTGGTCGTTTCTAATTTATCTTTCGCTGCTGAAAGACGAATCTGTTGAATATACTGTATCGGTGTCTGTCCCGTTGCCAGTTTAAATCTGCGTTTCATTTGTCTTTCGCTCAAATGAATACGTTCACTTAACTCAAATACAGAAAACTGTAAGCTATGATGATTATGCATCCAGTCCTGCAACTGATGAATAAGAGCATCACTGTGCTGACGATATGGGAGAAATTTTGCCAATGATTGTTGCTGCACTTTATCGGTATTGCCAAAAATATGCTGCTGGCATCTATCACGTACAGATAAACCAAATAATTGCTCCACGACGAGCATCATGACGTCATTGTAGCCGTTGGTGCATGAGGTACAATAATAATTTCCGTCACAGGTCACTTTTCTCTCAACACGCAATTTTGTATCGGGATACATATCTCGAAATAGGTTAGCGTAACGCCAGTGTGTTGTTGCATTTCGCTTAGAAAGTAAATTAGCTTTAGCTAACGCAAATGATCCTGTACTAATAGAAATAATGGGGATATCTGTATCTGCAAAATCCTCTAACCACTTAAGCGCTTTCTCTGAACAGGCAGTCAGCTCGCTATCAGGTTCTCCCAAAGATCCTATCAGTAAGATATCCGTACTTTTAATGCTCTCTATTTTTGCTGTAGGAGTGAGAGTTATTCCTCCATGTGCAACAACAGGATTATTGTCCTGGGTTACGATATTAATTTCAGGGGGAGTGACCCCTGCAAGGTAGGCTGCTGTAGTCAACACTTCAATTGGCCCAGTAATTGAAGTGGCCGGCCCCCCGGGAAATGCAAGCGCAGTTAAAGTTATGGTCGTTTGTTCCATAAAACGCCTTTGTATAGTGATAGCTATCGTTAAGGCTCTGCGACCATTAATTCAATTCCTTTTGGATCGATATCTATTCTTATGGTTATTTTTTTAAATTAAATAAGGTCCGTCTTTATTTTAGTTAATTCTTATTTAGCCAGAAGTGGCCATAATTATAGAACGTTATTATATTTGTAAAATTTCGTATTGCTACAAATAAATTTTTGAGTGTTTGAAATGGGAGTGGTGATTATTAGTAGATAAGTAGGAGGAGTAGATAACTACTAACAGATAAAAAGCAAAGTAAGGGAGGGAAATATTTTTGATGCCCAGCTGGATAATAAGTACATTTATAATTATGAGATCGCATTCTTTATCTAATCTCTACGACCTCATAATATTTACTGTAAGTCACAATGAGTTTTTAAGCCTATTCTTTCACTTTTGTCACTTTAACTTGCATAATACGATTGCTTTTTACGTGCAGAATTTCAAACCGCCAGTATTGATATGTCATGATTTCTCCTTGAGTGGGTACACGACCAATTAACCACGTCAAAAAGCCGTTTAAGGTTTGAAAACCTTCGCTCTCTTCTCCTTCAATGGTATTGAGCTCAAGCTTGTATTTCAGCTCGTTAAGCGGGATAAGCGCATCCATCAACCAACTGTCATCTTTTTGCTTTTTCGCCCAGACATGCTGAGGAGCCATACCTAATTCACCGGCGATGGATTTGAGTAAATCGTGGTGAGTCACTAAGCCTTGCACATCTCCATACTCATCGACAATGAAGACCATTTCTGTACTGGTTTGCTGCATGTAATTGAGCAGCGGTAAGCCTTTCATAGACTCTGGTACAAAGCGTGAACGTTTGAGCAACTTGGCCAAGCGAGAAATCGACAGCTCGTCATATTCATCCAACAAGACCTTGGAAGAAATCGTACCTATGATGTTATCCAGCCCGCCTTTACACACTGGCCAAACGGAATGCTGCGTTTGGCGCAAGTTTCTAAGCGTTTCTTCAAGGGGTAAATCGAGGTCGAGGTAATGCATATCGCAGCGAGGCGTCATCAGCGAAAGCGCAAGGCGATCATTAAGGTGCAGTAAATTGCGAATCATCAGTTGTTCTTGCGGTTCGATAGCGCCGCATTCAGACCCTTCGCTCATCACGGCAAAAATGTCTTCCTCTGTGACGACTTCCCCTGTGTTGTTCTGACGCAATAGCTTGAGTAAAGCATCGGTCGATAAGGTCAGCAATAGAACAAACGGCGTGGTCAGTTTGGCTAACCAATGAATAGGGTAGGCAACGATAACGGCAATGCGCTCGGCATTGTTCTGAGCAAAGCGTTTTGGGACCAATTCGCCTATCACAATGGCGAAGTAGGTGATGACGACAACGACAATCGCGGTTGCGAGTACAGTGGCAACTTCGCGCTCAATACCTTGAGTCACGAGCCAGTGTTTAAACGGAACCGAAAGCGTAGCTTCACCAAAGATACCGCTAAGGATACCGATCACTGTGATGCCGATTTGGATAGTAGAGAGGAATTGCGTGGGATTATTTTTCAGTTGTAGAGCGAGGCGGGCAGAAGCGCTGTGTTCGGCAAACTTTTTCAGTCGGCCGCTTTTGGCGGTGACTAACGCAATCTCAGACATGGCAAACACGCCATTGAGAGCGATTAATCCAACCAGTAATAAAATGTCCATGAAGTTTTCCAGTGATGCACACGCTAGCAGCATAACGAGCTTTGCAGGAGAGAAACGTGAAGTGGCGAATAATTCATCACGCTGTAACAATGAAATACGTAATGAAAAGGATAGAATTTGATTATCGAACCTGCTTTTGCCTACGCGATGATTGATTCTGTTACTTAGGGCGGATTCTGATACACTACGCGCCCATTTCTTCGTTGAGACGTTTCTATGCCATTTTCTAAGCTTGGTTTAAGCGCTCCTATCACAGATGCTGTGAAGGCGCTGGGTTATGAAAAACCGACTTCTATCCAACAAAAAGCCATTCCAATTGTTCTGCGTGGTAGCAACCTGATTGCCGCAGCACAAACCGGTACGGGTAAAACTGCCAGCTTTGTATTGCCAATCTTAGAAAAACTGAGCCAAGGTGAAACGCAACGTAAAAAGCGTGCACGTGCGATCATCCTAACGCCAACCCGTGAGCTTGCTCTTCAAGTTCACCAAAGCATTGAGGCCTACAGCAAGAACCTGTCACTTCGTTCTATGGCGATGTTTGGTGGTGTGGATTACGCACCGCAGAAACAAGCGTTGATCGAAGGTGTCGACATTGTGGTGAGCACGCCGGGACGTTTGATTGACCTATACGGCCAACGCGCGATCCATTTTGATGAAGTAGAAATGCTGGTTCTGGACGAAGCCGACAAAATGTTGGATATGGGCTTCATCGATTCAATCGATAAGATCGTCGATTGCATGCCAGAAGACATTCAAAGCTTGTTGTTCTCTGCGACGCTATCTAACCCAGTGCGTGATTTGGCGAAGAACGCGATTGTCGATCCTGAAGAAATTTCGATCGCGAAACACAGTGCATCGAAATCAAACATCAAGCAGTGGATCACTACAGTCGATAAAGACATGAAGTCTTCACTATTAAGCCACATGCTGAACGAGAACGACTGGTCACAAGTATTAGTATTCATCGAAACCAAGCACGGCGCAGCGAAGCTGGTTACTCAGTTAGAGAAGCGCGGCATTGTGGCAGAAGCGTTTCATAGTGGGCGTAATCAACGCGTTCGCCAAGAGCTGATTGAACAGTTTAAAGCGGGTGAAATTCAATACTTGGTTGCAACGGGTGTTGCGGCACGCGGTATCGATATCGACAACTTGCCAGTGGTGATCAACTACGATTTGCCGTTCCCAGCAGATGAATACGTACACCGCATTGGTCGTACTGGTCGTGCTGGTGCGCAGGGTGAAGCGATCTCTTTGGTATCGAAAGATGACTTCAAAAACCTGTGCATGATTGAAAGCCGTCTTGGCCATTTGCTAGAGCGTGTAGAAATTGAAGGTTTTGCACCAAGAAAACCAGTGCCGATTTCTATCTTGAACTACGTGCCGAAGAACAAGCGTAAACCGCAAGATCAGCGACCTCGTCGTGACAACGGTGATAAGCGCAACGCGAAGTAATTACGCTTGAACCCAAGCGTATAAACTTGAATAAAAGGAAGCCGCATTTGAATGCGGCTTCTTTGTTTTTCGCTTTAGTATTTAGTGCAGTTCAGATTAGCTCGCCTTAGCTTTGGCTAAACGTTGCTGAACATATTGAGGCTCAGTGCGCATGCCCATCACCAAGCTCACACACATCACTAACAGGATGATGGTAAAAGGTAAGCCAGTTGAAATCGTACCTGCTTGCAGGGCTTGAATTGCTTCTGTCCCGCCAATCCAAAGTAGAACCGCTGCAATTGCACCTTCTACGCTCGCCCAGAAAATACGTTGTGGAACGGGCGCATCTACTTTACCGCCAGCGGTAATGCTATCAACAACCAGTGATGCAGAATCTGAAGACGTGATAAAGAACACCATGATCAAAACGATAGAGATAACCGATAGCACAGTGCTCATTGGCATCGCTTCGTATGCGTAGAACAGAGACAGCGTAATGTCCGTTAGGCCGTTTGTGCCCAGCTCACCGATTTTATTCATGACTTGCTCAATCGCGATTCCGCCAAATGCTGACATCCAAATCAAAGTAATAGTGGTTGGAATCAAGATAACTGCGGTAATGAACTCGCGTACGGTACGACCTTTAGAGACGCGCGCAATAAACATACCGACACATGGTGACCATGAAATCCACCACGCCCAGTAAAATACCGTCCAGCCGTGCATCCAAGCTTCGTCTTCACGACCATAAGGGTTGCTCAGTGGGAGAATGTTTTCTACGTATCCCATCAGTGTGGTTGGGATTGTGCTCAACGCAGCGGCAAGGCCAGCCAGAATTACGAACACTAGTAGAGCAAATGCGACGGTTAGGTTGATGTTACTCAACACTTTCACGCCGCCATCAATACCGCGCACAACAGAGAAAATTGCCAGAGTGGTTACGAAGGCAATGACCGCCAACTGCATACCCAAGCCACTTTCGATACCAAATACATGACCTAAGCCACTTGCTGCTTGCTGTGCACCCAGACCAAGAGAAGTCGCGAGACCAAACAAGGTTGCCAGTACGGCCAACACATCGATCACGTGACCAAACCAACCCCAAGTGCGATCGCCTAAAATAGGGTAGAACACAGAGCGAATAGACAGCGGCAAACCTTTGTTAAAGGCGAAGAAGGCCATAGAAAGTGCAACTACTGCGTAAATTGCCCAAGGGTGTAGACCCCAGTGGAACATGGTTGCGCCTAACGCGACTTGTTTGGCTTCTTCGGTAAATGGCGTTACATCAAGTGGCGTTTCATACCAACCAGTGAAGTAGGCTACGGGTTCTGCGACGCCCCAAAACATCAAACCGATACCCATGCCCGCGGCAAACAACATCGCAATCCACGAGATGTTCGAGTGCTCAGGTTTGGCATCTTCACCGCCAATACGGATCTTACCAAAAGGAGAAAAAACAAGGCCGATACAGAAGAGCAGAAAGATATTGCCAGCCCACATGAAGAGATCATCAAAAGAACCGATGATCTGCCATTTGACGCCATCAAGAGCGGCTTTTGCTGTGGCAGGATCGACTAAAAGAAGTGCGATTAAAAAAACGATGATCAGACCCGCGCTAGTACCAAAAACAGGGTTGTGAACATCAAATCCCCATTTTTGTACGTTGTCTTGGCCGACCGTATAGTCAGTATTCTCGATACTGTACTTATCCTTAGTTGTAGACATCATCCCTCTCAAACTACTTAGAGTACAAACTAATTTTTCGGCGCGCACTATAACAAAACTCAGATTAAATGGCTAATTTGCTGATTAATAGATCAGTAATGTCAGTTTTTATGCATATAAAAAGCAAAGAACACGAAATAATTTTTGGTGTGGATAAGCAAGTGATGCAAATCATTTGTCAAAAAAATGCATCGATAAATTAGTCGATAAGTGAAGTGTGAAGTCCGTGGCTATTCTTTTGATTTAATTGCCAATAATCAGGAAAACTTGAGAGATGTGTCTTACGCTTTACACAGATCGTACGCGAAGGTTTGAGTTAGGGTTCTGTCAATTTTTTGTCGTCTTGTTTGCAGATGATGAGGAATAGGCGCAGACTTTTGCGCCTGCTATTCAACGCATAAATGAGGCACGAATGAAAACTGGTGATAAGCAATTTGCTGTAATTGGCTTGGGTCGTTTTGGCTTAGCCGTTTGTAAAGAACTGCAGGATTCCGGTTCACAAGTTTTGGCGGTAGACGTTAATGAAGACCGTGTGAAAGAAGCGGCAGGATTTGTTAGCCAAGCCATCGTGGCGAACTGTACTCAAGAAGATACAGTAGCTGAATTAAAACTCGACGATTATGACATGGTCATGATCGCCATTGGTGCCGATGTGAATGCCAGCATCCTCGCAACGCTGATCGCAAAAGAGGCGGGTGTGAAATCGGTTTGGGTAAAAGCGAACGATCGCTTCCAAGCCCGAGTGCTGCAAAAAATCGGTGCAGACCACATCATCATGCCTGAGCGCGATATGGGTATTCGTGTTGCACGTAAGATGCTCGATAAACGCGTTCTAGAATTCCACCCATTAGGTAGCGGTCTGGCGATGACAGAGTTTGTGATTGGTTCGTGCTGGATGGGTAAAACGCTGGGTGAACTCGCTTTGTGTAAAGTGGAAGGCGTGCAAGTGCTGGGCTTCAAACGCGGGCCTGAGATTACCAAAGCACCAGAACTGAATACCACACTAGAAATCGGCGACCTTATCATTGTGGTGGGGCCTCAAGACAAACTTGCGAGCAAGTTGAAATCACTATGACGCAGTTTCATCAGAGAGGCGTTTTCTACGTCCCAGATGGCAAACGAGATAAAGCGAAAGGTGGTGAACCGCGCATCATATTGCTGAGCTTTCTCGGTGTGCTATTACCTTCTGCTATTTTGCTTACGTTGCCGATCTTTTCGGTGACGGGACTTTCGATTACCGATGCATTGTTCACCGCGACTTCTGCTATCAGTGTGACTGGCCTTGGTGTGGTTGATACAGGGCAACACTTCACATTGGCAGGCAAAACTCTGTTGATGTTCTTAATGCAAATTGGTGGTTTAGGTCAGATGACACTTTCTGCCGTCTTGCTCTATATGTTTGGCGTACGTTTGAGCTTGCGCCAACAAGCGTTAGCGAAAGATGCATTGGGCCAAGACCGCCAAGTGAATTTGCGTAAATTGGTGAAGAAAATCGTTATCTTCGCGCTGATTGCAGAGACGATTGGTTTTATTTTCCTTTCGTTCCGTTGGGTACCTGAAATGGGCTGGCAAACGGGCATGTTCTATGCGTTGTTCCATTCCATCTCAGCCTTCAATAATGCCGGTTTCGCGCTTTTCTCCGATAGCATGATGAGCTTTGTGAATGATCCTGTGGTGGTCTTCACGCTGGCGGGCTTGTTCATCTTCGGGGGATTAGGTTTCACCGTGATCGGTGACCTCTGGCTGCATTGGCGTCGAGGTTTTCACTTTTTGCATTTACACACCAAAATCATGCTGATAGCAACTCCTGTATTGCTCGCAGTAGGTACCATCCTGTTTTGGCTGTTGGAAAGACATAATCCAAATACGATGGAATTTTTACCTATGGCAGGGCAGTGGCTCGCCGCCTTCTTCCAATCAGCCAGTGCGCGTACTGCGGGTTTCAACAGTGTCGATTTGGCGCAGTTCACTCAACCAGCGTTACTGGTAATGATTGTATTGATGCTTATCGGTGCGGGTTCTACTTCAACGGGTGGTGGTATTAAGGTATCGACCTTTGCTGTGGCATTCATGGCAACATGGGCATTCTTGCGTCAGAAGAAACATGTGGTGATCTTCAAACGCACTGTGAACTGGCAGACGGTAACTAAATCGTTGGCGATCATTGTTGTCAGCGGCGCAATCTTAACGACCGCGATGTTCTTACTGATGATCACTGAGAAAGCGGCCTTTGATAAGGTGATGTTTGAAACCATCTCAGCTTTTGCAACTGTAGGCTTGACTGCGGGTCTGACGGCAGAACTGTCTGAGCCGGGTAAATACATCATGATTGTGGTGATGATCATCGGACGTATTGGACCTTTGACGTTGGCGTATATGCTAGCGCGTCCTGAACCAACGTTGATCAAGTACCCAGAAGACAATGTCTTAACTGGTTAGGTTGAGAGAGCCAGTAACGCACTGTGAACAAGCGAGAGAATGTCACCATGATGTCTCTCGCTTTCTTATAGCGAACGTGTAGTGACACTCAAAAAATAGTCAATGTATTTGAAAGGTATTTAACTTTATAAATAATTGGTTACTATTCATTTGATTAATTGATGCATGAACTTGTTCTTATATTTATGCATGAGGATCGCGTGCCCAAGCGCGAAACGTCAGATGGAGCAGAATTTTGAAAATAAAAACAATAGCCTTATCCGTAATCGGAATGTTAACCGCCTCGACGGTACTTGCGACAACGCCTCCTGCGCCAATTTGGCATACCGTGCAGTTAGATGATGGAAGCGAGAGTGAGGTCATCTTAAGAGGTTCAGCCGATTTTCACTGGTATGAGGACAAGCAGGGTAATGCACTTGTTAAGCAAGACAAAGATTGGTTTTTTGCCAAGATTACCCAAGATGGAAACATTCCTAAACTAGAATCGACGGGCGTCAAGAAGCTTTCCAACCAAGCCGCACCAAGTGTTTCACTAGAACGACCAGATCTGCTCTACAAAGCACCGCTTGAATCGATGCAAGCGATATCTCCGAAAGCTCGGCATAATATTCTAAAGCGAAGTTATGGAATTCAAGCCATGAGCGCTTCGTCTAATTTTGAGCAGCCGCTTTTGGTCGTACAAGTTTCATTTACTGACCAAAAAATGGAGCACGATTTTTCTTCCCTTGTGTTTGGTCAGTCTGGTCAAAGCGTTGTGGACTTCTATGACAAAAACTCTGGTGGTAAATACCAAGTGGTGCCTGCTAGAGAGAGTGTTGGGACAACAAACGATGGCATTATTAACGTTTTTGTTAATCAAAAGCAGCCAAACTGTCATACAAGCACGGATTTGAGCTGTTCGACTAAAATTGACTCTGTTATTGCTGAAGCATACGGGCGTATTGAGGACTCTGTTGATTTTGCAGCGTATGACCGTAATGGAGATGGTCAGCTTGATCCCGATGAACTCTCTGTAATATTTGTGTTTGCTGGAGGTGACCGCTCAACGGGTTATTTAGACCGTCCCGCGATATGGCCGCACAAAGGTAGCCACAGCACGGTGAAAGTTGATGGTAAAAATATCACGGAATATTGTGTCTTTGGTGATTACCAAACCACGCATCAATCGACCATGGGGGTGATTGTTCATGAACTCGGCCACTTAATGCTTGGTCTGCCGGATCTTTACTCATATCACCATGATGGTTCTATTGGTATGTGGGGAGTGATGGCTGGTGGCTCTTGGGGGAAAAAGCCAGGCGATAACTATGCTGGTGAGACCCCGGTCAACATGAGTGCTTGGAGTAAGCATGCTGCTGGTTTTACTAATCCATCGGTTTCTTTAGACGCGAATACCAATATTGTAGTGCCAAATGGTGAATCAAGTGTGGTTTATCTGGATTCATACCTAAAAGAAATGGGGCCTCGTTTATACGTAGAGAACCGCACGCTGACAGATTATGACAGAGCGCTTCAAGGAGAAGGTGTTCTCGTTAGCTCTGTGAATATTCGCAATGCCTTTAATGATGTTGGTGAAATGCAAGTTCAGATCATGCAGGCTGATGGCTTAAAAGAGCTTGAGCAAGGCTCCTACGCTGATGAAAACGATTTGTACCCGCAAGGTAACACTTCAATTGGTGATAACACTAATCCTAGCTTGAGCGCAATTGCTGGCTTTGATACCAATGTTTCTGTTACTGGAATCACAAGCACATCGTCTTCTGCTAGCTTCGTGATGAGTCGTCCTGACGAGCCAAACAAATTTGCTTGGTTGAACAACCTTAACCGTGGCTACGTTTTCCCGACTCAAGACAATGCGCTCGCACTTAAAATGAACTTGGCTAACCCAACTGAGTTAGATGGCCTTCAATTATTTGCTGTGCCTACGAGTAAAGGTGGCGCCGTTAGTTACAAAGTTTGGCGCTACAGTTCAGTTAACGAAGTGTTTTCCACCATGACGTTTGATGATGCAAACGCGGAGTTACTCCAACAAGGCAGTGTGCAGCCTCCTAATCGAGTGCTGTTCTCTCAGCCTACTAAGTTACCTGCGGGTGAACATGTTCTATTGGTTGAGATAGAAGGAGGCACTTATGAAGGCAGTGTGAATTTCGGTGCACTTCACTCGGATATTCTGCAAAGCGAGCGACCATTGTGGGTTGGTAAAAGTGCAGATAAGTCGACTGAAGGCTTAATCAATACCGCCTTTTCGACAATTCCATTTGTGGCTCTGCTGGATTTAGATGTTGCTAGTGTAGTGACGGCAAAGCCTGATGCATTTGAGACGGCAAAAAACACTGACTATTCGCTGTCTTTGATGGCCAACGACGACATTGCTCAAGGGTACTTATTTAATGTCGTTATTGCTGAGCATCCAACTTATGGCAGTGTTCAAGGTGATGTCTACTCGCCGAAGAAGAACTTTGTAGGTGAAGAGCGTTTCAAATATCGTCTTGTCTCTTCAGATGGCAGCATCACCTCAAACACGGTAGAGGTAGTGGTGACAGTAACGGGAGACAATGATGAACCATTAGCGGATGCGAGCGCAGATACAGGGGATCTAGAAAACAGCGGAAAGGTAACGCTATCTGCTGCGGGGAGCTCTGATCCAGATGGTGACGATCTGGAATATTTGTGGGAGCAAATTAATGGCCTAGCGACAACCATTGAAAATGCCAATACCGCAGAAGCCAGCTTTGCGATCCCACAGGGCAGTAAACAAGGTGATGTATTGATATTCCAGCTGACTGTTACCGATCCGAGCGGCTTAACATCGACATCCCAAGTGAGTGTCGAGGTGCAAAATGCGTCACCAGAAGCGAACACAGATAGCGTAACAGTGACTGCTGGTGAGGAGGTTGTCATTGATGTTCTTGCAAATGACACTGACGCTGAAGGTCATGATTTGACAATTAAATCAGTGACCATCACGAGTGGTGGAGGCAGCGCAGTAATTGAAAATGGGAAAATCCGTTACTCAGCGCCATCAGGTACAGGGCAATCTGTAATGTTAACTTACAGCATTATGGATGAAAAAGGCTCTACAGCGGCAGCGGTTGTGAATATTAATGTGCTTTCTCAATCGTCAGGGGTTTCGTTTGGTGACTCAGGTGGTAGCACTTCATTCTGGGCGCTGGCACTTCTAGGGCTGCTAGGTTGGCGTCGCCGTAGTTAAAATTATGACTCATAAAGTTAAGCCACTCGATTGAGTGGCTTTTTTGTCGGGTTGTTCCGCCGTCTTGGTAAGCACAAATACCCATGCACAATTCATGGCTGAAGGAGACCACGTTCACGGCGTATACTCTTTAACAGGAAGTCTTCGTTAAGGAACTGCAATGTCCATTTGGGAAGGGGTGAATTTCACTCATCGATTCAGTGCGCTACCGTCAGCATTTTTCACCCATGTTGCCCCACAACCGCTAGACAACACTCGTTGGGTTGTTTGGAATGGCGAGTTCGCGCAGCAGTTTGGTTTACCAGTTGCTGCAAATGATGAGGTGTTAAATGTGTTTGCTGGGCAAGCGGACTTTGCTCCATTTGCTCCTTTGGCAATGAAATACGCGGGTCATCAGTTTGGGGTGTATAACCCAGATCTGGGTGATGGTCGCGGTTTGCTACTGGCAGAAATGCAGCACCAAGATGGCACTTGGTTTGATATTCACCTCAAAGGGGCAGGGTTGACGCCGTATTCACGAATGGGTGATGGCCGTGCGGTGTTGCGCTCTACGGTGCGCGAATATCTGTGTAGCGAAGCGATGGCAGGGCTAGGGATTCCTACCACCAGAGCGCTAGGTATGATGGACAGTTACACACCAGTTTATCGCGAGAAGATGGAATATGGTGCACTGCTGATCCGTGTCGCAGAAACGCACATCCGCTTTGGCCACTTTGAGCACTTTTTCTATACCAATCAACTCGCTGAGCAAAAGCTGCTTGCAGACAAAGTCATTGACTGGCATTTCCCTGAATGCTTAAAAGCGGTGAAGCCATATGCAGCAATGTTCGAACTTATTGTAGACAAAACTGCCGTGATGATTGCTTACTGGCAGGCTTACGGTTTTGCACATGGCGTGATGAACACAGATAACATGTCGATACTTGGGCAAACCTTTGATTACGGGCCGTTTGGCTTCCTCGACGACTACGATCCAAATTACATCTGTAATCATTCGGACTACCAAGGTCGTTATGCCTTTGAGCAGCAACCTCGCATCGCGCTTTGGAACCTTTCTGCCTTGGCGCACTCCTTGTCGCCTCTTGTAGATCGAGAAGATCTCGAAACGGCGCTTGGTAAATTTGAAGTGCGCCTTAGTCGAAAGTTCAGCGAGTTGATGCGTGCCAAGCTCGGCCTTCATACCAAAGTTGACGAAGACGGCCGCTTGTTTGAAGCCATGTTTGAGCTGTTGAATCAAAACAAAACAGACTATTCCCGCTTCTTCCGCGAACTCTCTAATCTTGATGCTAGACCTTCCCAAGCTGTGATAGATCTGTTTATTGACCGAGAGGCGGCAAGTGCATGGGTAGACTTATATCTTGCGCGTTGTGAGTTAGAAGTCGACGAGAACGGTGAGCATGTCACTGTGCAGCAACGTTGTGAGCGCATGCGCCAAGTGAACCCGAAGTACATCTTACGCAATTACCTTGCTCAACTTGCCATTGATAAGGCTGAGGAGGGGGATTTCAGTGAAGTCAATCGACTGGCTGAACTGCTCAAGCGTCCGTATGATGAACAGCCTGAGTTCGATGATTATGCCAAGCTGCCTCCAGAGTGGGGCAAGAAGATGGAAATCAGCTGTTCCTCTTAAATGTGTCATTTTCCACCCATCTCGTTCATTCGTATGGGTGGATTTGACCCTTTGTCTTTTTAAATTATCCTTCTTTTAATCTTAAGTTGTTGACTAATAATCAATAATTAACTTGGTCTGCAACTTGCTCCTTGTAGAACATCCGTACCCATCACCCTCTACCCATTTAGGTACTCATGGAAAGGATGGGATGTGATTCAACAAGGAGAATAATAATGTTTAAGCCTCTAACCCTACTGTCTGTCTCTGCTCTGGCAATCACTAGCTTTAATGCTGCTGCAAACTGTGACCCTGGTGAAACTGTGATTAAGTTTAGCCACGTAACCAACACGGACAAACACCCGAAAGGCATTGCTGCTTCGCTACTGGAAAAGCGCGTCAATGAAGAAATGAACGGTAAAGTCTGCATGCAGGTTTTCCCTAACTCGACGCTTTACGATGACAATAAAGTACTGGAAGCGCTGCTTAACGGTGATGTTCAACTCGCTGCTCCTTCTCTTTCAAAGTTTGAGAAATTCACCAAGAAGTACCGCATTTTCGACCTTCCATTCCTATTTGAAGACGTTGCAGCTGTTGACCGTTTTCAAAACTCAGAATCTGGCGAGAAGTTGAAGAACGCAATGAAGCGACGTGGCTTGCAAGGCCTGGCGTTCTGGCACAACGGTATGAAGCAGATGTCCGCCAACAAGCCATTAATGTTGCCAAGCGATGCCGAAGGGCTGAAGTTCCGCGTGCAAGCATCGGACGTTTTGGTCGCCCAGTTCGAACAGCTTGGCGCAAACCCACAAAAAATGTCGTTTAAAGAAGTGTATGGCGGTTTACAAACCAAAGTCATCGATGGTCAGGAAAACACGTGGTCAAACATCTACGGTAAGAAGTTCTTCGAAGTACAAGACGGTATTACTGAGACCAATCACGGCATTCTGGATTACCTCGTAGTGACGTCGAATGACTTCTGGAAAAATCTACCTGATGACCAGCGTGAACAGCTAAATACCATCATTCAAGAGGTCTCCGCTCAGCGTAACGCAGAGTCAACCAAAGTGAACCTTGCTAACAAGAGCAACATTATTGAAGCAGGTGGTGTGGTTCGCTCTCTGAGTGCAGAACAGCGCCAAGAGTGGGTAACGGCGCTTCAGCCTGTGTGGAAGAAGTTTGAGAAAGACATTGGTTCTGACTTAATCGATGCTGCGCTAGCTTCTAACCAGCAATAACAACATTAGACCGGCCCTCGTACGTTCCAACATATGGAGAGGGCCTCTTTTTCCGAATAATAACGTGATGTAATTATGGAACAGACATTTTTTGCCAAGGCCGGGCGAATCACCGATGCCATAGAAGAGACGTTGATAGCGTTCTTTCTTGGTGCTATGACCCTGCTGACGTTTGCCAACGTGATCTTTCGCTACGTCTTTAATGACAATATTCTTTGGGCTCTAGAATTAACGGTATTCATGTTTGCATGGATGGTTTTGGTCGGGGCGTCTTATGGTGTGAAGAAGCACTTTCATATTGGTGTCGATGTGATTATCAATATGGTCTCAGAGCCAAAACGTAAAATCTTTGCACTTCTTGCCTCTGCTTGCTGTTTGGCGTTTTCTATTTTGCTTTTGATCGGCTCTTGGAACTACTGGTATCCATTTGTCACTGAGCGTGCTTGGTATGAAACTGATGATATTCCTATGCCTGAAGTGTTTCAGTTTTTAGCTGAATGGCTCAATGAAGGCGAACGCTACGAGAAGCTACCACGATTTATTCCTTACTTTGCTTTGCCACTTGGGATGGCGTTACTCACTTTCCGTTTTGTACAAATTACTTGGCAAATTGCGACTGGGAAGCTGGATCGTTTAATTGCTGGTCATGAAGCAGAAGAAGAGCTAGAAGCTCTGAAAGAAGAGTTGAGCGAAGCCGCCGATGCGATTCCAAGTGGTTCAACGTCATCATCAGATCGTAAGGAGCAATAAATCATGGATATTCTGTTTTTATTCTTGATGGTTATTGGCTTCATGTTGATCGGTGTGCCAATTGCTGTCTCGCTGGGTCTTTCCAGTATTCTATTTCTATTAATGCATTCAGACGCGTCTTTAGCATCCGTTGCACAAACTTTATTTAATGCGTTTGCTGGCCACTACACTTTGTTAGCGATTCCTTTCTTTATCTTGGCCTCAAGCTTTATGTCTACTGGTGGTGTTGCTAAACGCATCATTCGCTTTGCGATTGCCATTGTGGGTTGGTTCCGTGGTGGCTTAGCCATGGCGTCGGTAGTGGCGTGTATGATGTTTGCCGCGCTATCAGGTTCGTCTCCAGCGACCGTGGTCGCGATTGGTAGTATCGTTATCGCGGGTATGATCAAAAATGGTTACTCGAAAGAGTTTGCTGCGGGCGTCATTTGTAACGCCGGAACGTTGGGTATTTTGATTCCACCTTCGATCGTAATGGTAGTGTATGCTGCGGCAACGGATGTGTCGGTAGGACGAATGTTCCTTGGTGGTGTGATTCCGGGCTTGCTTGCTGGTGTCATGTTAATGATCGCCATCTACATTGCCGCGAGGATTAAGAATCTACCTAAGCAACCATTTGTGGGATGGAAAGAAACGTTTGATGCAGCCAAAGATGCGAGCTGGGGCTTGTTGCTGGTGGTGATCATTCTTGGTGGTATCTATGGCGGTATTTTCACACCAACAGAGGCTGCGGCGGTTGCGGCAGTGTACTCATTCTTTATCGCGAACTTTATCTACAAAGACATGGGACCATTTGCTGATAAACAAGATACCAAACCAGCGATAGTAAAAGTGATTCAAACCTTTGTACATAAAGACACTAAGCATACCCTCTATGAAGCGGGTAAGCTGACAATCATGCTATTGTTTATCATCGCCAATGCCTTAATTCTAAAGCACGTACTTACTGAAGAACGCATTCCGCAGATGATTACCGAATCCATGCTGTCAGCGGGTCTCGGACCAATCACTTTCTTGATCGTAGTAAACGTTCTGCTGCTGATTGGTGGTCAGTTCATGGAACCATCAGGCTTGCTCATCATCGTTGCGCCTTTGGTATTCCCGATTGCAATCGCACTCGGTATCGATCCTATTCACTTGGGCATCATGATGGTGGTCAATATGGAGATAGGTATGATAACCCCACCAGTTGGGCTCAACTTGTTTGTGACTGCTGGGGTCGCGAAAATGTCTATGATGAATGTAGTGAAAGCTGCTTTACCGTGGGTGGCCGTGATGTTCTTGTTCCTCATAATCGTTACTTATGTGCCATGGGTATCGACGTGGTTACCAACAACACTAATGGGGCCAGAGATTATTACTAAGTAAATGGAAAACTACAGATGAGGAGGTGAACTAAACCTCTTCATCTATTGATTTGTGGATCGATGAGCGAGGATCTGGGTTGACTCTTCGTTCATATCCATTCCACTTCTTATTACTTTTACGGCGTTCTTCTCCTGAACGCCTCTCCTCTTGATAGTGGCCATCAATTATGACGGTGTCACTGATGAACGGTACTCTGATTTTTTCACTCATACTCAAAGAAACCATGATTGCTTGTTCGTCTAAAAAGTATGGTTCAATTTAGGTGAGTGAAGAAAGCTCAACTGCCATTTTCTTTATATATGTCTTTATCTATCCGATAACGTTGCATCTTGTCGTACAGAGTTTTTCGAGGCACATTCAATTGTTCCATGGTTTGCTTAATGCTACCGCTATTTTCCAGCAATGCGTTCTCTATTGCGGCCTTCTCGAACTCAGCAACTTGCTCAGATAGGCTTGAAATGGTTGGGGGGGCGGATGGTGCTTCGCTTAATTGAGAGAGTTTGCCTAGCAAAACAAATCGTTCTGCCGCATTACGTAATTCACGCACATTGCCCGGCCAGTCGTGTGCGATCAACTGGGCCAAATCTTGGGGAGATAGACTGGGTGAGGTTTTTCCGTAACGTGATGCGGCGACCAATAAGAAGTGGTGGAACAGAGCAGGGATGTCTTCTTTACGTTCCCGCATTGGCGGCAAATCGAGGGTGACAACATTAAGGCGATAATAGAGGTCTTGTCTAAATGTACCTTCTTCGGCAGCCTGCTTTAAGTCGACCTTCGTCGCAGCAATAACCCGAATGTCCAGTGGCAGAAGCTCGTTAGAACCAACACGTTCAATCACTCTTTCTTGAAGCACTCGGAGTAAACGTATTTGTGCCTGAATTGGCATCGATTCAATTTCATCTAAAAATAGAGTTCCGCCCTGAGCAAACTCAAACTTACCGATACGGCGACTTTCTGCTCCTGTGAAGGCACCTTTTTCATGACCGTACAACTCGCTCTCAATCAGGTTTTCAGGCACCGCACCGCAGTTTACCGCGACGAAGTTATGATTGCGGCGGGAGCTCTGTTCATGCAGAGAGCGGGCGATCAATTCTTTACCTGTTCCTGTTTCACCAAACAACAAGATGTCTGCATTCGTATCAGCGATGTGGCCAATGGTTTCGCGTAGCATTTGAATACTTGGAGTTTCCCCGATGATTCTTGGTCCAAGTGTTTTACTGGCTTTGAGTGATTGGCGTAACTTACGGTTTTCATTGGTTAGTTGACGTTTTTCAATGGCGCGTTTAACGGTTTCAAGCAAATGCTCAGGTGCGAAAGGTTTTTCAATAAAGTCATAAGCTCCTTGATGAAGGGCTTGAACGGCCGTAGAAATATCACCATGGCCAGTGATCATGATGACAGGCAAATCCTCATCGCGTTGACTAAGTGTGGTCAGCAAATCCATACCAGAAATGCCTGGCAAACAGATATCTGTGATTACAACACCTGCCTTTTCACCTTGTTGCATCGCAATTAGGGCCGATTCAGCGTCAGGAAAGAAGCAAGCATCGATTTCGGCTAGTTCAAAAGTTTGCTCGATTGCAAGTCTGAGATCTGCTTCGTCATCAATAAAAAACACCTGGCACATGGTCTCATCCTTCTGAAAGTTTGGCACTGGTTGATGTCATTGGTAGGCAAAGAGAGAATCGAGCACCACCTTGTTCTCGATTCTGTGCACTTAACTTACCGTTCATGCTGGCTAAAATTTGCTGTGAGATAGAAAGCCCCAAACCTAAGCCATTTTGTTTGGTGGTTAAGAATGGCTCACACAGTTCTGAAAGTGTGAACTCACCGAGTCCAGCGCCATTATCGTCAACATGAATCCATACGAGCCGGGACTCTTCGTCTTGCTCAACGGATAGCACAACCTGTTTGTCTTCTTTTTCTTTAAGGGCCTCTAACGCGTTGGTCAGTAAGTTCACCAGCACTTGTTCGAGCTGAATGGGATTAATCTGCACTTCAACATCTTGTTCTATCAAATTTGTTTCTAACGTTACGCGAGCCGATTTGAATGCAGGTTTCATTAACTCTTTGACTGAGGCCACAACAGGTAAAAGGTGAACACGAATCAGTTCATTACCACTGGTTTTCTTCGCGAAGGAGCGTAATTGTTGACTAATGTTGGCCATTCTGTCGGTGAGTGCAGAAATGCGTGTCAGGTTGTCTTCAACGCGATCAAATTTCTCTTTTTGTAGAAAGAGTTTACCGTTCTCAGCAAAGCTACGAATTGCCGCGAGAGGGTTGTTTAGTTCATGGCTAATGCTTGCTGACATTTGCCCTAATACTGCCAGTTTAGCGGCCTGTATTAGCTCATCTTGTGTGAGGCGTAATACTTGCTCTGTTTCTGCTCGTTGGGCAATTTCGGCTTGAAGCTCAGCGGTTCGTGCCATGACTTGAAACTCCAGCTTTTGATTGGCCTCTTGCTGCACTCGTTCTAGTTGGATGTGGCGTTGTTGGCGGTGGTAGATAAGCTGTCCGATGAGGAACAAGATCGTAAAGGACAGCGTGAGCACGAGCAGATAGCTCATTGTTGTCCATAACACAGAATGACGCGGAGAAATCACTCGGATTGTTAGCCCCAACTGAGGCAATGGCATAGAGGAAATAACCAGGGTTCCTTTATTGTACGGATAACCCTGTTTTGCTTCAGTATGTTGCTCTTCTAAGTTACCGACTAAATCAAGGCTGACGATTTCGGTATCTAAATACTGTTTGCTTGCCCAAACCTGTGCTTTCTGTGATTCACTGAGCGGTTTTAGGCTTTTAAATAACCAATCAGCGCGGCTACTCATAAAAATAATCCCGGCAGGATCGCTTGCAACAAATACGCTTGCCGCTTGTTGCCAGATGTCTTCTATTTTACTTAGATCCATTTTTACCACCACTACACCAATAGCACCGCCTGCATAGATAATGGGGTAGGAGTAGTAATAACCCCGCTTACCCGAGGTTGAACCAAGTGCATAATACTGACTATTACTGCCGACGATGGCTTGTTTGAAATAAGGACGAAAGGCAAAATTTCGACCGACGAATGATCGCGGTTTGCGCCAGTTACTCGCGGCAATGGTCGTGCCATACTGGTCAATTAAATAGGTATCAGCGGCTTCGATAACCTCATTTACGGATTCAAGGTAACGATTAGTGATTTCAAGCTGAGCGCTATTGTTTGGGGTGAGCAGTGCGTCAATCAGGGGGGCGTCTTTTGCTAATAAATGAGGGATATGCGCGTATTTATCGAGCTTGTTCTGAATATGACTAGAAAAGCGTTCGAGTTGTGATTGGTGTTCGTCGAGTAGGTCTTGATAACTGTGCTGCCAAACCCACCTACCGCCAAGTAGTGCGCAGAAGAAATATGAGGTGAAAAAAAACAGCAAAATACGGCGACGCTGTGACATCCTTTCATGCTCCTAATTCTTCATAAGTCCATGTAAAGAAATGTTAATGGTTTGTTTGAACGAATGGCGAAATAGTTTCCAACTCTGTGGAGTAAAACAAGAGCAAGATCTCTTTTTAGGCTTTTCGATAAAAAAACCAGTCGATTCTCTTGAAAAAGTCGCTATTGTCCCCATTCTAGATATGGCTAGCGTATATAGGCGTTAGATAAGAGCCCGATTGAGTGAAAATGAGGTCGGCGTTTGAGAATTTAGCACAGACAATGCGCAGATAGTGGCGATTGGCTCGACAGGGTTACAACAGATCGCTAGAATGTCGCGTCTAAAATTCTGTCCTGAGGCTAATAGGAGATACCTTTAGCAGGTTTGTTGAAGATATCACTGATTAGTCCGGCACTGAAATTCAGTGTCGATACTCGATTTTAAATTAAGTGTTCGGATAGAGCACTACACAAGGATGAAGCGTTAACTCCAGAGAGTTCGCTCATACGCTCGGAAACACCGAGCCACTTTAGAGGTTTATATATAATGCAAGTTACTGTTGAAACGCTAGAAGGCCTAGAGCGCCGTCTTAACATTACTGTTCCAGCTGCAAACATCGAAGATGCTGTTACAGCTGAACTACGCAACATCGCTAAAAACCGTCGTTTCGATGGTTTCCGTAAGGGTAAAGTGCCTCTAAAAATGGTTGCTAAGATGTACGGCAAAGCAGTACGTCAAGACGTTCTTGGTGAAGTTATGCAACGTCACTTCATCGAAGCGATCGTAAAAGAGAAAATCAACCCAGCTGGCGCACCAACTTTCGCTCCAGTTGAAAACAACGAAGGCGCAGACCTAGTATTTACTGCAACTTTCGAAGTTTACCCAGAAGTTGAGCTAAAAGGCCTAGAAAGCATCACAGTTGAAAAACCAACAACTGAAGTTAACGATGCAGACGTAGAAGAGATGATCGAAACTCTACGTAAGCAACAAGCTACTTGGGCTGAAGTTGAAGAAGCTGCAGAAGCTGGTAAGCGCGTAAGCATCGACTTCGTTGGCTCTATCGACGGTGAAGAGTTTGAAGGCGGTAAAGCTGAAAACTTCCCACTAGAAATGGGCGCAGGTCGCATGATCCCAGGTTTCGAAGACGGTATCGAAGGTAAAACTAAAGGTATGGAATTCGAAATCGACGTAAACTTCCCAGAAGATTACCACGCTGAAAACCTAAAAGGTAAAGCAGCTAAGTTCGCTATCAAAGTGAACAAAGTTGAAGCTCGTGAACTACCAGAACTAAACGACGAGTTCGTTTCTAAGTTTGGTGTTGCTGAAGGTGGCGTTGAAGCACTTAAAGCTGAAGTTCGTAAGAACATGGAGCGTGAGCTTAAGCAAGCTATTAAGACTCGCATCAAAGAGCAAGCTATCGACGGTCTAGTTGCACAAAACGACATTGACGTACCAGCGGCACTTATCGAACAAGAAATCCAAGTTCTACGTCAACAAGCTGCACAACGCTTCGGTGGTAACCCAGAAGCAGCTGCACAGCTTCCACGTGAACTGTTCGAAGAGCAAGCTAAACGTCGCGTAGTTGTAGGTCTTCTACTAGGTGAAGTAATCAAGTCTGAAGAACTAAAAGCTGACGACGAGAAAGTTAAAGCGCTAATCGAAGAAATGGCTACAGCATACGAAGATCCATCAGAAGTTGTTGCTTACTACGAGCAAAACGAGCAAATGATGAACAACATGCGTAACGTTGCTCTAGAAGAGCAAGCTATCGACGCGATCATCGCTAAAGCACAGGTTACTGAGAAAGAAGTAAGCTTCAACGAGCTACTTAACCAACAACCTGCTGCTTAATAAGCAATATCTTGCGTAGAAGGTTGACTTAACGTCGACTATTCTGCTAACAATGGTCCGTGTGATACTTATCATCCGGGCCATTTATTTTAGGGACATAAGAATATGAGCTACCAAGAAAAAAATGCAATGTCGCCAATTATTGACGCGCTAGTGCCAATGGTGGTTGAACAAACTTCCCGCGGCGAACGTTCTTACGACATCTACTCACGCCTATTGAAAGAGCGTGTGATTTTTCTAACAGGTCAAGTGGAAGACCACATGGCAAACCTTGTCGTGGCTCAACTACTTTTCCTAGAATCTGAAAATCCAGATAAAGACATTTTCCTATACATCAACTCACCAGGCGGCAGCGTAACTGCAGGTATGTCTATCTACGACACTATGCAGTTTATCAAACCAAATGTAAGTACTGTATGTATGGGTCAAGCTTGCTCTATGGGGGCGTTCCTGCTTGCAGGTGGTGCGCCAGGTAAGCGTTACGTTCTGCCTAATTCACGAGTGATGATCCACCAACCATTAGGTGGCTTCCAAGGTCAGGCTTCTGATATTCAAATTCATGCTCAGGAAATCCTGACCATCAAGCAGAAGCTAAACAACCTATTAGCAGAACATACTGGCCAGCCTCTTGAAGTGATTGAACGCGATACCGATCGTGACAACTTCATGTCGGCAGATCAGGCAGTAGAATACGGTATTGTGGATGCAGTGTTGAGCCACCGCGGCGAGTAATTTAGCCAGCGCATTTTGGCTAAATTTGATATACACTCATTCATAAAGAGTAAAGGCTAAGAGGTTAGCGAATGACAGATAAAAGCAAAGAAAGTGGTAGCGGCAAATTGCTGTACTGCTCTTTCTGTGGCAAAAGTCAGCACGAAGTTCGCAAGCTAATCGCAGGTCCGTCAGTTTACATTTGCGACGAGTGTGTCGACTTATGTAACGATATCATTCGCGAAGAAATTAAAGATGTTCTCCCTAAGAAAGAATCTGAAGCGTTACCAACGCCAAAACAGATCCGTGAACATCTTGATGACTATGTGATCGGACAAGATTACGCGAAAAAAGTGCTCGCAGTTGCGGTATATAACCACTACAAGCGTTTACGCAATGGTGATACAACGAGCGAAGGTGTGGAACTTGGTAAGAGTAACATCCTTCTAATTGGCCCAACGGGTAGTGGTAAAACACTGCTTGCTGAGACGCTAGCTCGATTCTTGGATGTGCCATTTACAATGGCTGACGCAACCACATTAACCGAAGCGGGTTATGTAGGTGAAGACGTTGAAAACATCATCCAGAAGCTTCTGCAAAAATGTGATTACGATGTAGCTAAGGCTGAACGCGGCATTGTATACATTGACGAAATTGACAAGATTTCTCGTAAAGCTGAAAACCCATCAATTACGCGTGACGTATCTGGTGAAGGTGTTCAGCAGGCGCTACTAAAACTTATCGAAGGTACGGTTGCGTCGGTTCCACCACAAGGTGGCCGTAAGCATCCGCAGCAAGAGTTCCTACAAGTGGACACGTCTAAGATCCTGTTCATCTGTGGTGGTGCATTTGCTGGCTTAGATAAAGTGATTGAACAGCGTGTAGCGACAGGCACAGGTATTGGTTTTGGCGCAGAAGTGCGTTCTAAAAACGAAACCAAAACGGTCGGTGAACTATTTATGCAGGTAGAGCCTGAAGATCTAGTGAAATACGGCCTGATTCCTGAGTTCATTGGTCGTCTGCCGGTAACAACAACACTGACAGAGCTTGATGAAGAAGCGTTAATTCAGATCCTTTGTGAACCGAAGAACGCTTTAACTAAGCAATACGCAGCATTGTTTGAGCTAGAAGACGCTGAACTTGAGTTCCGTGAAGATGCGCTACGTGCTATCGCTAAGAAAGCAATGGAGCGTAAGACTGGTGCTCGCGGTCTGCGTTCAATTCTAGAAGGCGTTCTGCTAGAAACCATGTACGAACTGCCATCAGCGACGGACGTAAGTAAAGTCGTGATTGATGAATCAGTCATTAACGGTGAATCAGAACCACTGCTTATTTACAGCACTGCCGACAATCAGGCTGCTGGAGCAGAATAAATTCAGCCATGAATAAAAAGGAGGTAAGTAATTACCTCCTTTTTTTATTTCTCTTATTGAATCCAAACAATTAGCCCCCATATACTGCCTTAAGTAATACGTTAAACGTGAAAGCGGAAGAGAGAATTATATGAACTTGGAACGTTCCGAGCGTATCGAGATCCCGGTATTACCTCTACGTGACGTAGTGGTCTACCCACACATGGTTATCCCTTTGTTTGTTGGTCGTGAGAAATCAATTAGCTGTCTAGAAACAGCGATGGAAACGAACAAACAAGTGCTGCTTGTGGCGCAAAAGCAAGCAGACACTGATGAGCCATCCGTTGATGACCTTTTTGAGGTCGGTACAGTTGCGACGATTCTTCAACTTCTAAAATTGCCTGATGGCACAGTAAAAGTGCTAGTTGAAGGCCAACAGCGTGCCAAAATCAACCATTTTAAAGAAAGCGACTTCTTCTTGGCTGAAGCTGAGTTTATCGTGACTCCTGAATTGGATGAGCGTGAACAAGAAGTCATTGTTCGTAGTGCGATCAACCAGTTTGAAGGTTTCATCAAACTGAACAAGAAGATTCCACCAGAAGTTCTTACTTCACTGAGTGGCATTGATGAAGCGGCGCGTTTAGCCGACACTATCGCTGCGCATATGCCACTTAAGCTGGTAGATAAACAACAAGTTCTTGAAATTGTTGATATCACGGAACGTCTAGAGTTTTTGATGGGTCAAATGGAATCTGAAATCGATCTGCTTCAGGTCGAAAAGCGAATCCGTGGTCGCGTTAAGAAACAGATGGAGAAATCTCAGCGTGAGTACTACCTGAATGAGCAAATGAAAGCGATTCAGAAAGAACTTGGTGAGATGGAAGATGCGCCTGATGAGTTTGAAACACTGAAGCAAAAGATTGAAGAATCGAAAATGCCTCAGGACGCACGTGAGAAGACAGAACAAGAGCTGCAAAAGCTTAAGATGATGTCTCCAATGTCTGCAGAAGCGACAGTGGTACGTAGCTACATCGACTGGATGGTAAGCGTGCCTTGGAACAAGCGTTCTAAAGTGAAGAAGAACCTAGCGAAAGCAGAAGAGATTCTAAACGAAGACCACTATGGTCTAGAGCGTGTGAAAGAACGTATTCTGGAGTACTTAGCGGTACAAAACAGAATCAACAAGCTGAAAGGTCCAATCCTTTGTCTTGTTGGTCCTCCTGGTGTTGGTAAAACATCGTTGGGTCGCTCAATCGCTGCAGCTACAGGCCGTAAGTACACACGTATGGCACTGGGTGGCGTGCGTGACGAAGCAGAGATCCGCGGTCACCGTCGTACTTACATTGGTTCATTGCCAGGTAAGCTTATTCAGAAGATGTCGAAAGTCGGTGTGAAAAACCCACTATTCCTTCTGGATGAAATCGACAAGATGTCTTCAGATATGCGTGGTGATCCATCATCAGCATTGCTAGAAGTACTAGATCCGGAACAAAACAATGCATTTAACGATCACTACCTAGAAGTAGATTACGATTTGTCTGATGTAATGTTCGTCGCGACGTCTAACTCGATGGATATTCCGGGTCCACTACTTGATCGTATGGAAGTGATTCGTCTTTCTGGTTACACAGAAGATGAGAAGCTAAACATTGCCAAACGTCACCTTGTTGATAAACAAGTGAAGCGTAACGGTCTGAAGCCAAACGAAATTACTATCGAAGATTCAGCGATCATCGGCATTATTCGTTACTACACGCGTGAAGCGGGTGTACGTAGCTTAGAGCGTGAGATTTCTAAGATCTGCCGTAAAGCAGTGAAGAACATCCTGCTTGATACAAGCTTGAAGTCTGTGACGGTGACAATGGACAACCTAAAAGAATACCTAGGTGTTCAACGTCATGATTTTGGTAAGGCGGATGACAGCAACCGTATTGGTCAAGTAACTGGTCTAGCTTGGACACAAGTTGGCGGCGATCTACTAACGATCGAAACGGAAGCGATGCCTGGTAAAGGTAAGCTGACTCAAACCGGCTCTCTTGGCGACGTAATGAAAGAGTCGATCCAAGCGGCAATGACGGTTGTACGTTCACGTGCTGAAAAGCTGGGTATTAACTCAGACTTCTACGAAAAACGTGACATCCACGTGCACGTACCAGAAGGTGCGACACCAAAAGATGGCCCAAGTGCGGGTATCGCAATGTGTACTGCACTAGTTTCTAGCTTGACGGGTAACCCAGTAAAAGCAGAAGTGGGTATGACAGGTGAAATCACACTACGTGGTGAAGTTCTACCTATCGGCGGCCTAAAAGAGAAGTTACTTGCGGCACACCGTGGTGGCATCAAAACGGTACTGATTCCGAAAGACAATGAGCGTGATTTGGAAGAGATTCCAGAAAACGTTATCGCAGATCTGCAGGTTATCCCAGTACAGTGGATCGACGAAGTTCTGAAAGTTGCACTAGAGCGAGACCCTACCGGGGTTGAGTTTGAAGCTAAAAAATAGTGATGTGCAGCAAAAATAAGTAAAACTTTACGCTGATAGGCCCAAAAAGGCTTGTCAGCGTTTTTTTTTGGCACTAAGTTAAGTTCGACAGCTGTCAGCCCTTTAGGAATAAGGCCTGAAGCTACTTTATTTTTATATGGAACGAAAAGTCATCACAAAAATAATCACAGATGACACAAAGGGGAAATCACAGTGAATAAAACTCAATTAGTAGAAAAAATCGCAGAAAATGCAGACATCTCTAAAGCGTCAGCTGGCCGTGCTCTAGATGCATTCATCGAAGCTGTTGGTGGCACACTGCAATCAGGTGACCAAGTTGCTTTAGTTGGCTTCGGTACTTTTAGCGTTCGCACTCGTGCAGCTCGCACTGGCCGTAACCCTAAGACTGGTGAAGAGATCCAAATCGCAGAAGCGAAAGTTCCTTCATTCAAAGCTGGTAAAGCTCTAAAAGACGCTTGTAACTAATACTAGCGATCTTATCTCGGTTTCTGAGCCTTCGCGTTTTGCGTGTTTTTTGTTCAAAATGCTTATTTTGAACAAAAATTTACAAAGTCTCTGCCGAACTTTTTGAAATTATGCGCATCCTACTGATGCGCATTTCTTTTTCTGATATTATCGCGTCATTACATTTTTCTATTGGAAGCGTTTAGCTTCAATTGTGGAGAGCAGTTAAATTATGATGGATCGATTACGCGAAGGCGTGAACAGCATCGCGATCAAAATTATCCTTGGATTGATCATCCTGTCTTTCGTATTCGCAGGGGTAGGGAGCTATCTAACAAGTGGTGGCAACAACGCGGCAGCTAAAGTAGGCAACACTGAAATCAGCCGTGGCGAGTTTGAAATGGCTTACCAAAACGAGCGTAACCGTATGCAAGCTCAATTTGGTGATTCTTTCGCTCAAATGCTAGCTGACCCTGCTTATGTTGAGTCTTTCCGCAAATCTGTTTTAGATCGTATGATCAATGACGTTTTACTGGATCAGCAAGCAGAATCACTAGGTCTTCGTATTAGCGATGCCCAAATCCGTACCATGATTCTTGAACTACCTCAGTTCCAATCAAATGGTAAGTTTGACCAAGATGTTTACCAAGCATCATTACGCCGCGCAGGTTACTCTCCAGATTCATTTGCTGAGTACATGCGTAGCCAACTTGTACGTGAACAGCTTCTAAACGCACTTCAACTGAGTGAGTTTACTCTACCGGGTGAAGTACAAGCTGAAGGCAAGCTATTTACACAAACACGTGATATTCGCACAATCACAATTAATCTTGATGACTTCGCTAAGCATGTAGAACTAACAGATGAAGAAATCCAAGATTACTACAAAGCAAACCCAGATAACTTTACTCGCCCAGAGCAAGTGAAAGTTGCTTACATCGAGCTATCTGCAGAAGAACTGAAAAAGCAAATCCAAGTTTCTGACGCAGACGTTAAGCAATACTACGACGAGCACCTAGATAAGTACTCTTCAGAAGAGCAACGTCGCGTAGCACACATCCTTGTTGAAGGTGATGATGAAGCGAAAGCGCAAGCAATTCTTGATGAGCTAAACGGTGGTGCAGACTTCGCTAAGCTGGCAGAAGAAAAGTCTGACGACTTTGGTAGTGCTGAAAACGGCGGCGACCTAGGTTGGATTGAACGTGATGTTATGGACCCAGCATTTGAAGAAGCAGCATTTGCACTTAAGAATGTTGGCGACACAACTGGTTTAGTGAAATCTGATTTTGGCTACCACATCATCAAGCTTGAAGAGCTAAAAGATTCGGTTGCTAAACCATTTACTGAAGTCGCAGCTGAGATCAAGAAAGAAATGGTTGATCAAAAAGCAGTGGATCAGTTCTACGAGTTGCAAAGCGAACTTGAAAAAGTGGCATTTGAATACCCAGACTCGCTAGACGATGCTTCACAAGCTGTTGGTCAAACAGTGAAGACAACAGACTTCATCTCTCAAGTTGATGCGCCAGAAGTTCTTAATAACCCAGCAGTAATGCAAGCGATTCTTAGCCCTGAAGTGAAAGAAGATGGCCTGAACTCTGAAGCAATCGAAGTAGCGCCTGAGCACATCATTGTTGTTCGAGTTGAAGATGCTCGTGATGAAACGGTTCTTCCTCTAGAGCAAGTAAAAGAGCAAGTTATTACTGAACTTTCACGTGTTAAAGGTGAGCAACAAGCACTGACTCTAGGTGATAAAGTTGTTGAATCTCTACAAGCTGGCGATGACGCAATCCTAGCAGAAAACAAACTAGCGTTTGGTGAGCAGGAATCAATTGATCGCCGTTCTCCGTTAGCAAGCACAGTATTTGCGATGGCAAAACCTACTGAAGGTAAACCTGTGTTTGGTCAATCGAAAGACTTTGCTGGTAACATCGTTATCATTGAGCTAGATGCGGTAACTGCAGAGCTTGACGGTGAATTAGAACAGCAAGTTGCAATGCAAATGCTGCGTAGTTCAGCGCAACAAGATCTTGCTTCTGTCGTTTCTGTTCTTCGTGCTAACACGGATATCGAATACTTCGTTGTGAGCAACTAAACAAAACGAGTGTAATTCGCATGTTAAAAAAAACGGGTCGCAATAGCGGCCCGTTTTATTTTTGTCGCTCTTCACTTTTTTGATCTTTCTATATCCCATAGATTGCTTTTAAGCCAAAGATGAAGGAGGAGAAGGCAATGAAAATGAAGTGGATTCTATCAGTACTGTTATGCGTGCTTGCACCAGTTAGCCATGGAGTCGCAGCTGAGAGCAACAGTAAACATGAAGGTATTGAAATTACGGTTAATGTAAATACAGCTTCGGCAGAGGAGTTAGCGACGCTGCTGAAAGGTATCGGGTTAAAGAAAGCGAATGATATCGTTGAGTATCGCCAAGAGAACGGCCCATTTAAAACTGCGGCTGATTTGTCGAATGTTAAAGGTATAGGGTCAGCTACGGTTGAAAAGAATCTTCAGCGTATCTTGTTATAAACGTAGAAAATAATGTTCCTGCTATCCCGAGTCGCCTACTTTTATTGACTCGGGATTTTTTGTTTTTGTCTGACAGTTGATTACTTAACCAAACACTCGTCGGTGCAGGCCTCTTTCAATCAATGCCATACTCAAACCGCCGATGGCGCCGAACAAGTGGGCATCAACCGCTACGCGAGCACCAATCATGGCTGCTGTACTCGCTGAAGGACCGTAGAACTGCTCCCAAGCGACTTTAGCAATCAAACCACCTACGAGCACTAAACTGCTTCTCCTGCCGTCGAAAACCTCAGCCAGAGCCCAGAAACCGAATAAGCCGTGCAGCACACCAGACAGCCCGACATAAACCGACATATTGGTGAACAAGTTCATTGCACCAACGAAGGTACACAAAACCAGAAATACGATGGTGAAATTACGCACGGTAGGGCGGAAGATAAATCCGATCACCCATAAACCAGCCAGATTCATACCTAAGTGAGCAAAGTTGGTATGCGTGAGATTTCCTGTTACGATTCGCCACCATTCGCCGTGGCGTATATTGTAAGCGTGCCACTCGGTTAGGCTTGCCATTGGTTCGAATTGTAGTATTAAACAGATAACGCTGATGATGCTCAGCAATGTATAAAGGTTCACTCTATGTCTCGTTATTGTTCTCAGTGTGGAAAATCGCGCAAAGCTTGTATTTGCCAATGGATTGTACCGCTAGCAAACGAGGTTGAACTTATCATCCTTCAGCATATGAGTGAAGAACATCGTCCCCTTGGTACGGCAAGAATTCTCAATTTGAGCTTAAATCATTGTACTTGTCTGATCGGAGAAGACTTTTCTGATAATGATGCCTTAAATGCTTTACTAGAAGATGATGCTTACCAACACTTTATTCTTTACCCGTCTGAGCAGTCGTTGTGTCTTTCTACGCTATCTGCAGATGAAAGTGCTTCCGTTAAGAAAATACGTTTGATTTTGCTTGATGGTACCTGGAAGAAAGCCTACAAGATGTGGCAGCTATCGACTAACTTGCATGCTATACCAACGGTGAAGTTGCCAGAGAATCTGCAAGGTCATTATACGATTCGCAAAGCGCCATCTGAAAACAGCTTATCGACGGTCGAAGCGGGATACCATGCGCTGAGCTTGGTAGAGCCAGACAAAGATTTTGAGCCATTGCTGACGGCGTTTGAGAAGATGATTGAATTTCAAATCGCCCAGATGCCTCCGGGCGTATTTGAAAAGAACTATTTGAAAGGCGAGTAGCTCTTCCTTGCGTTACAAAACGATAGAAGAGAACAATTGACGATGCAGCTTTTGCGCATGGCCATCCGTCATGGCCGAGATGTAGTCGGCAATCACGCGCATCTTGGCACTCTCATTACTTGCTGTTCGCCAAAGCTCTTGAGTGTGTTTTGGCAATAAACGCTCCGGATCAGCGCTCAGAGCTTCAAATACATCCATGATGATTTGCTGGCCTTTATACTCAACAATTTGTACCTGATGTACTTGGATTACGTACTGGCTAACAAAGCTTTTAAGTACATCGAGTGCTTTAGCCATATGTGGCTCTAAACAAGCATTCCATGCGAGTAGCGAGTTATTAAATGGTACATCAACGACCTTGATGGAAATGCTGGTTAATAGCGCATTTACCATACCGCCAATCGCGTCTTTACGTTCATGGTGTTTACCACTAAACAGCATTTGTCCGATAGAACCTATGTGTGCTTCAAACCATGGGTCGCCACAATCTGCCAATTGACTTGCTGCACCTTCTTGCCATTGTTGACGAGTTACCATGCCAAGCACGATGGCATCTTCCAAGTCATGCACGCCATAAGCGATGTCGTCTGCGAGCTCCATAATCGAACAGTCGAGCGATTTGAATCGTGTTTTACAGTGCTCAAAATCCGATTCTGGACGACAACGCATTTGGCTTAACAGCGCTTTGTCGTTGTCGGTTAATGGTGCAATGACCCAATCAAACAAGTCTTTATCACAGTCGTAAATGCCTTTTGCTGGGCTCCAGTCTTTGGCTTTGAGTTTACGCTGATGCTCAACAGGTTCAGGTAAGCAAACTGCACGCGTGTGGCTGAGTAGAGCGGGGTATTTAATTAGCCCAAGCAATGCTCTTCGCGAAAGGTTCATGCCGAAGTGCTCAGTGTAGGGTTCTAGCTTGGTAACAATGCGAAAGGTTTGGGCGTTGCCTTCAAATCCACCGTGCTCACGCATCATATAGTTCAGAGCCACTTCACCGCCATGACCATAGGGTGGGTGACCAATATCGTGCGCTAAACAGAGAGAGTCGATCAAGCTGTCAGACGGCAGAAGGTCTCGAAACTCAGGTTGTTTCTTCTTAAGTTGAGCGACAATGCCCGTACCCAATTGTGCTGCTTCAAGAGAGTGAGTCAGGCGAGTACGGTGAAAGTCTTCTAAGCTGTTGCCATGCACTTGAGTTTTCGCCTGCAAGCGGCGGAATGCGGCGGAGTGTAAGATCCGCGCTCGGTCACGCTGGTAGGGGCTACGATGATCGTCACGGCGGATTTTGTGCTCATCATCATGGCGTTCTTGCCATAGGGCATCTAATTCAAACGACACTTTTCTCTCCATCAATTAGCTGATTTCATCCAGCGATAATTCAAAGCTTGGGGCAAAGGTATGTAAGAAGTATTCCATTTCAGGTGTCTTGCGCTCTTGTAGAGTAATGTCGAGGCGCTTCTTCGCTAAGGCAAATTCGTGATTGCCTGCACTCAACTCTTCAAGACACTTTAAGTAGGCACAAATGGAATCGGCTTGTTTTACAATTTTTGCGTCTTCTGCATGGGCTGAGTGAGAAAGTAGATAGGGTGCGAAATCATCTTGGAATTCTTCAGGTAACATCGACAGTAGTTTCTGCTCGGCAGCCGCTTCTATCTTTTTATATTCTTTGGCAATTTCCGGATTGTAGTATTTGACGGGTGTCGGCAAATCGCCAGTTAAAACCTCACTAGAGTCATGATACATGGCGAGAATAGCAATACGCTCAGGGTTAAGAGTACCGCCGAATTTTTTGTTTTTGATTAGGGCGAGTGCGTGGGCGACAAAAGCAACCTGCAAGCTGTGCTCCGAGACGTTCTCTGGTGATACGGAGCGCATCAAGGGCCAACGTTGGATCAGTTTCATTCGTGCGAGGTGGGCGAAAAAATGGCTTTCTATCATTGCTCTCTCCTGAACGCCAACGCACTAACTATTCGGTCAGCGGTTTTGGCATTTAATACGAAAAAGGAGCTCACTGGGAGCTCCTCTAAGCATATGAGAGTTCAGCAGTAATTACTACTGGCTGTATGTCGTTAAGAATCGCTCAAAGCGTCCGATCGCGGTTTCGAGCTCTTCCACGTGTGGTAAGGTCACGATGCGGAAGTGGTCTGGTTTCGGCCAATTAAAGCCAGAACCTTGCACCAACAGTACTTTCTCTTGCTTCAAGAAATCCAACACCATCTGTTGGTCATTCTTAATGTTGTACATCTTAGTATCGATTTTCGGGAACAGATACATTGCACCTTTTGGCTTCACACAGGAAACACCAGGGATCTGGTTGATCAGCTCGTAAGCGCGGTTTCGTTGTTCAAGTAGGCGACCACCCGGTAGGATTAACTCGTTAATGCTTTGGTAGCCACCCAACGCGGTCTGAATCGCATGCTGCATTGGAACGTTGGCACATAGACGCATCGAAGACAGCAGTTCAAGACCGTTAATGTAGCCTTGTGCTAAGTGCTTAGGGCCAGTTAAGAACATCCAGCCACCACGGAAACCACAAACACGGTACGCTTTTGATAGACCATTAAAGGTCATTACCAATACATCTTCGGTTAGCGTGGCAACGGAAGTGTGTGTGGCGCCGTCATAAAGCACTTTGTCGTAAATTTCATCTGCAAAAATGATCAACTTGTGCTGACGTGCAATCTCAATCACTTCCAACAAGAAGTCACGACTGTAAACCGCACCTGTTGGGTTGTTCGGGTTGATCAGAACAATGCCACGTGTTTTTGGTGTGATTTTCTTTTTGATGTCTTCTAGATCTGGGTACCAGTCTGCGCCCTCGTCACATAGGTAGTGAACCGGTTTACCGCCAGACAATGCAACCGACGCTGTCCATAACGGGTAATCCGGCGCTGGGATGAGCATTTCATCGCCATTGTTCAATAGCGCTTGCATCGCCATTACGATCAGTTCTGACACACCGTTACCAACGTAAACATCTTCAACATCAAGGGAGCGGATGCCTTTACGTTGATAGTGCTGCACCACGGCTTTACGCGCAGAGTAGATACCTTTGGAATCACAGTAGCCTTGAGAGGTCGGTAGATTGCGAATCACGTCTACCAGAATCTCATCCGGGGCGTCAAAACCAAAAGGGGCGGGGTTACCAATGTTTAGCTTTAGGATTTTATGCCCTTCTTCCTCCATGCGCTTAGCATGTTTGAGTACAGGACCCCTAATGTCGTAGCAGACATTGTCGAGTTTTGACGACATCCCGATATTTTGCATTGCTTAATTCCTAAAAAATCGTTAATTTCTTTATTAAAATACAATAATTTGATTTTTAATAGAATAAAAATCTGTAAATTATCCGTTTGCTGGCTATCTTTTGTCCGGTTGGTATCACAGGATTTTGCAAAAGATCGCATACGACCTTGATTTGCGTAAGGTCTAAACTTAGAGTAGCCGTCAGTTACCACTATCCTCACATGTTTCGAGGTTGATTTGTCACAGTTCCATCAAGCCGTAAAGAGAATTATCGAGCGAGTTCAGCAAACGGAAGGCAATCAAACACGTTTAGTCGAGCCACTCAGCGAGAAACCGAGTTTCGCGTTTATTGACTGGCTTGAAGCACAACCACTTTTTCCCAAGTTTTACTGGCAGTCCCGTGATACTCGTGAAGAAGTTGTTGCCCTAGGTCAACTCCATTCTTTTGTTGAGCCCGGCCCTGCCTATACGATCCTTGGCGAAGGCCAACGAGTATGGGGTGGTCGCTCATTTGATGGTCAGCACGAGAAGAATCGTCGCTGCATGCCGTCCTTCTTTTTCCTTCCGCAAATCGAGTTGATTCGTTTTGACGATCAATGGTCGCTTGCGGTAAACATCTCAGAAGATAAAACCCGTACATTAGCAGGCTTACAAAAGTTGGTTTGTGATGTGCCTACGCTTGCGCCGATTTCTGCTCATATCCGTTCTATTGATCATGCGCCAACTGAGCCTCAATGGAATGCATTGGTAGAAAAAGTGCTGACTGGCATCGATAACGATGACTTTAAGAAGGTGGTTTTGGCGCGTCGTTCGAAAGTGCATCTAGACTCCATGCTTTCTGCGGCACAGCTTCTGAAAGCGAGCTATTTAAATAATCACCACAGTTTTCACTTTCTACTGAGCTTGGACAGCAAACACAGTTTTATGGGGTCGACTCCCGAACGTTTGTATTCGCGTGTAGGTCATGAACTTCATACCGAAGCGTTGGCTGGCACCATTGGTCGTGGTGGCAACGCGACTCAGGATATGGAGCTCGCAAACTGGTTGTCGCAAGACACTAAGAACCTCAATGAAAACCAATATGTGGTTGATGACATCATTGACCGTTTAACTCCGCATTCGGAAGTGGTTGAAGTGGAGCAAGAGCCTCGCTTGGTTCGCCTGAGAAAAGTGCAGCACTTGAAGCGTAATATTTATGCAGAGCTCAAGGCTGGTATCAACGGCGTGCAATTGCTTTCTGCACTGCAACCGACAGCGGCTGTTGCTGGTTTGCCTCGTAAAGAATCAATGCAATTTATTCTAGACAATGAACCATTTGCACGCGGTTGGTATGCTGGCTCGATGGGCTACATCAGTCACGAACGCGCGGAGTTTTGTGTCGCAATCCGAAGTGCGTTAGTTCTTGGGGACCAAGTTCAATTGTTTGCTGGCGCTGGTATTGTTCCGGGGTCTATTGCAGAACACGAATGGGCTGAGTTAGATAAAAAAATGTCGACGCTACTTTCTCTTATTTCAGATCACCCACCGCTTGGGGTTGCATCATGAGTGCAGATCAAGCTGTTTTAAATCGCATCTGGTCTGAAACCATCCTGACAGAATTGAACCGCTTTGGTGTGAACCACGTTTGTATCGCACCGGGCTCTCGTTCAACACCATTAACGCTAGAAGTTGCAGATAACCCAAACTTTACCATTCACACCCATTTTGATGAGCGTGGATTGGGATTTATGGCGTTGGGGCTTGCAAAGGCAAGTAAAGATCCTGTGGCCGTTATCGTGACGTCTGGTACAGCGGTGGCGAACTTACTGCCAGCTATTGCAGAAGCGAAGCTAACGGGTGAAAAACTGGTGGTGCTTACCGCCGATCGCCCGGTGGAGCTAGTGGGCTGTGGCGCTAACCAAGCCATCAACCAGCTTGGCATTTTTTCGCAGCACGTTTGTGACAGTTTGAACTTGCCGAGTCCTTCGCTAACAACACCACTCAATTGGTTACTAACGTCGGTTGATGAAGTGATGTTTACTCAGCGCTTAAAAGGCAGTGCGGTACACATTAACTGTGCATTTCCAGAGCCTTTGTACTCCAATGGAGAAAAGGGCACGTATCAAAGCTATCTTGATGCCGTAGCATCTTGGCAGGAGAGCTCGGATACTTATTGTCGCCGTTTTATCTCACTGGCTAACGACGAGCATCCGGCATGCTTTGACAAGAAAGGTTTGGTGATTATCGGCAGCTTACCTTTAGAGCAAGCACAAGCCGCCAAGCAGTTTGCTGAAAAGATGGGGTGGCCGGTTTTATCTGACCCACAAAGCGGCATTAGTTCTGATTGGGCATACTACGACTTATGGCTACAGCACTCGAAGTTTGCGAAACAAATAGAATGTTGTGATCTCATTGTTCAGTTTGGTAGCCGCATTATCTCTAAGCGCTTAAATCAGTGGGTAGAAAAACAGGCTTCGGCTTTTAAAGTTGCTTATTGGTTGATTTCGCCACGCTTGGAGCGTGACAACCAAAGCCATCTGCCACAATCTCATTGGGTCATAGAGCCTTCCGATTGGGTTGCCCAATCGCCTTGTGGTGAGTCTCATCATGCGGGCTGGGCAGCGAAGTTGTCAGAAGATATTCAGCAAGTAAGCCAAAATTCGAAAGCGTTATTTGCTTCTGATCCTCAGAGTGAACTTAATGAGATCGCTTTAGCCATTGATGTGGCTGAACGTGCTCGAGGTGTCGACCTGTTTATGGGGAACAGTTTGTTTGTTCGCTTGGTTGATATGTTTGGCAAGGTGGATAACACAGAGGTCTTCACTAACCGCGGTGCATCTGGCATCGATGGTCTGTTTGCAACGGCTAGCGGTGTTCAGCGTAATCGCAATAATCCAATGCTGATGTACATTGGCGACACATCTGCGCTTTATGATACGAATTCGCTCGCTTTGTTCACGCATACGCAGCAGCCAACGGTAATTGTGATTACCAATAATGATGGTGGTGCTATCTTCGATATGCTGCCAGTACCTGCCTCACATCGAGAAAAGTTCTATCAAATGCCGCACGGTTATCAGTTTGAACATGCTGCGAAGCAATTCGGTTTGCAATACTGTAAGCCTGAAACACTGGCTGAATACCAATCTTTGGTTTCTGAACATTTTGCTTCAGGGCAAGGCACGTTAGTGTTGGAAGTACAAACGCCACCAAATCAAGCGACTGATCATTTAAGAGCCTTCAATAAGAATTTGCATGCTCTATTCTGAACATTTTCCCGCAACTGAAATACACCAAGGGAGCACTTTGCCGACTCTGGTGTTTTTGCATGGTTTGCTCGGCAGTGGCGAGGATTGGCAACAGTGCTTAAGTGCTTTACCTCAGTATGACCGAGTAACGATTGACTTACCCGGGCACGGGCGCAGCCAATCTATTTTTTGCAGCGATCTGAATGATTGCTGCAAATTACTCAATTCCGCACTATCTTTACTATTTCCTTCGCAACAACCGCTTATCCTGATTGGTTACTCAATGGGTGGACGCATTGCTATGCATGGCCTTGCTCACCAATGTTTTCCAGATCTCAATATTTGTGGAAGCATTGTTGAAGGAGGAAACTTCGGGCTTCAAAGTGAGTCAGATAAACAGGCACGGTTCGATAACGATTCGCGCTGGGCAAAGCGTTTCAAAACGGAGCCTCTTGCCTGTGTTTTGAACGATTGGTACCAACAGTTGGTCTTTTCTTCACTAAACCATGAGCAAAGACAAACATTGATTGCGAAACGAAGTGCTAATCTTGGTTCGGCCGTTGCAGACATGCTGCTTGCCACATCGTTAGCGAAGCAATCGTACTTGCTCCCGGCACTGCAACAGCAAGCGGTTCCACTGCATTATATCTGCGGCGAAAAAGACAATAAATTTTGCCAACTGGCTGAGACAAGCGGGTTGGCGTATCGACAAATCGAAGGTGCTGGACATAACGTCCACCAAGAGCAACCACAGCGATTTGCGAGGCAAGTTAATCAAATAATTCATTCTCACTTTGAGTGAGAGCAACGAGAACAATGGGAATCACCATGGCTAAAACAGTAGGCATTTCTGAAGAAGAACTTTACGCTCCGGTTCAATGGAAAGATTGCGGCGAGAAATACGAGGACATTCATTACCACAAGTCTGAAGATGGTATCGCGAAAATCACTATTGCACGCCCTCAAGTGCGTAACGCGTTTCGTCCTCAAACGGTAAAAGAGATGATTGATGCGTTGGCAGATGCACGCTACGACTCTGGTGTTGGCGTGATCATTCTGACAGGTCTAGGTGAAGACGCATTCTGTTCTGGCGGTGACCAGAAGATCCGCGGCGACTACGGCGGCTACAAAGACGACCAAGGTACGCACCACCTAAACGTATTGGACTTCCAACGTGATATTCGTACTTGTCCAAAACCAGTGATTGCATCGGTAGCAGGTTGGGCTGTGGGCGGTGGTCACGTACTGCACATGATGTGTGACCTAACGATTGCGGCTGACAACGCTCAATTTGGCCAAACAGGTCCTAAAGTGGGTTCATTTGACGGCGGTTGGGGCGCATCTTACATGGCTCGTATTGTAGGCCAAAAGAAAGCTCGCGAAATCTGGTTCCTATGTCGTTTCTACAATGCTCAAGAAGCAGTAGACATGGGCCTAGTAAACACAGTTGTACCACTAGCGGATCTAGAGAAAGAAACCGTCCGTTGGTGTCGTGAAGTTCTGCAACACAGCCCAATGGCACTGCGTTGTTTGAAAGCTGCATTGAACGCGGACTGTGATGGTCAAGCGGGTCTGCAAGAACTGGCGGGTAACGCGACTATGATGTTCTACATGACAGATGAAGGCCAAGAAGGTCGTAACGCATTCAACGAGAAACGTCGCCCAGACTTCGACAAGTTCCCTCGTAACCCATAATCCGTATAAGAAGAGGAGCCTTTGTGCTCCTCTGTTTCGTTTTTCGTCCTGAGCGTCTCGCCCTCTGGGAGACTAGCGAGTTCTCTCGTTAAAAAGCTCAGAATATACGGCATTGAATAGGATTCGAATTATGCGTAAAGCGAAGATTTACCGTTACTGTCTACCAATGGACAGTGGCGTAATACTACGTGATAACAAGCTGACGGAACGTAAAGGTTATATCCTTGAATTAACGGACGGTGACAAGGTTGGTCGCGGTGAAGTTGCCCCTTTGGTTGGCTTCAGCCTAGAAGGCACTGAAGAAGCGGGCATTCAGCTGCAAGCGCAAGCAGAGCGCTGGGTGGCAAACTTGCCTTTAGATTACAACCACATGTATCCATCGGTTGCATTTGGCCTGTCTATGGCTCAGCTGGAACTTGAAGGCGGTTTACCTGCACAAGGTAAGTACCAAGTCGCCCCTCTGTGTAACGGTGACCCAGACGATCTGATCCCGAAACTGAACGAAATGGAAGGCGAAAAAGTCGCGAAAGTAAAAGTGGGTTTGTACGAACCGATTCGTGACGGCATGCTAGTGAACTTGTTCCTTGAATCGATTCCACAGCTGACGCTTCGTCTTGATGCAAACCGTGCTTGGACGCCAGAAAAAGCGCAGCAGTTTGCTAAGTACATTGCACCATCACTACGCCAGCGTATTACCTTCTTGGAAGAGCCATGCCGCTCTCCGGGTGATAGCCTGTCTTTTGCAATCAATACGGGCATTGCAATCGCGTGGGATGAAACACTGCAAGATGCAGTTCGCCGTGAAGATTTCAGCTTAGAAGATCTTACAGGTGTGAAAACCATCATTATCAAGCCAACGCTTATCGGCTCAGTTGATTTCTGTATTAAACTGATTGAAAAGGCGAAGACGTTAGGTATTAAAGCCGTAATCAGTTCAAGCATTGAATCAAGCCTTGGCCTAAGCCAGCTTGCTCGCTTAGCACAATGGCAACTACCTAATGAGATCCCAGGTTTGGATACTGTTGGTTTGTTCAAAGCGCAGCTAGAGCAAGGTTGGCCGAAGTGTGAACTTCCAGTTCTTCCGCTATCTGAGCAGGAGTTAGTGTGGCGTTCAGCATAGATACTATTGCGATTGCACCATGGAAATATTGGGCTCAAGTGAGCCCTTTTTCTATTGCGCTTGAGACAACCAAAGAGCAAGTTAACTGGCAGCAATTGACTGCTTGTGTTGACTTGTATTCTCGCTACCTTCAACAACTGGGTGTCGCGAGTGGAGATGTGGTGACGTTAGTCGGTAAGAACCAAGTTGAAACCCTGTGGTTTTATCTTGCTGCTCAGCAGATAGGAGCAATTGCTGCGTTGACCATGCCGCAGCCTTTTGAAGCGCTTTCAGGTAAGCTAACGACGCTATACAAGCCAACCCAACAACGTTTTGTGTGGTTTGCTGATGGTGTTGCCAGTACCTACTCTGAACAGCAGTTATCGCAACTATGTATCATCCAACTTTCGACTCTGGATAGCGAATCGCAAAGTGACGTTGGCACTTCAAACGAAGGCTACGCACATGATGCTTTAGCGTCTATTGTGTTTACCTCTGGCTCGACAGGCACCCCTAAAGCCGTGGTGCATACTCATCGTCAACACTTGGCTTCTGCTCAAGGTCTGTTAAGCGAATTCCAATTCAACCATCAAGATACTTGGCTGCTTTCCTTGCCGCTTTACCACGTGTCTGGCTTGGCGATTGTCTATCGCTGGCTATTTGCTGGTGCAACACTCAAAGTGGGGGGCGGAAATCTTGCTGAAGACATTGTTGGTGTCTCTCACGCTTCTTTAGTCGCGACCCAGCTTAAGCGTTTACTGGATGATGAAGTCAAACTGTCTCTCACGCATGTCTTACTGGGCGGTAGTCATGTTGCTCATGAGTTGGCACTGCGAGCAACGCAGCAAGGCATTGAAACTTGGCTGGGTTATGGCATGACAGAAGCGGCCTCTACCGTAACTGCAAAGCAAATCGATAGCATAAGTAACGCGGGTCACCTATTGCAAAATCGCGATATTAAGCTGATGGAACAACGTATTTATATCGGTGGGCAAACGCTAGCAGCAGGCTATTTCAAGCAAGGCTCAGTTACCTCACTTCTGAATGAAAATGGTTGGTTCGACAGTAAAGATCTCGGAGAGTGGCAAGGCGACGAACTCAAGATCATTGGTCGAGCAGACAATCAATTTATCTCTGGCGGTGAGAATGTTCACTGTGAAGAAATTGAAGCGGTACTGAACCAAATTGAGAGTATTTCACAAAGCATTGTTGTGCCAGTAGAGGATGTTGAGTTTGGACACCGACCAGTGGCTGTGATTCAAACAGAGTCGTTACTGGACAAAGCTCAATACGAACAACATCTGCAAACTAAGCTAGAAAAATTCAAATGGCCAGTGGCGTATTACGCAATGCCTCAAACCCTGTTGGGTGGGGGAATCAAAATCTCGCGCAAAGCGGTGAAAGACTGGTTGAAAAATGAAGTGCGAGACGGTGACTAAGCGTTATTGCACTTCAGGGGGAACGATGTTGAGTTATTGTGATATGGATCTCTCTGCTCGTTATAAAACATGCTGGATAGGAAGCCAACCAACTTAGTTGATTTCGCAATGAATTAGTCGAAAAGGGAATTTCGCATCCTTATAACTCTGAATCATAATCATGCTCAAAGATTAAGGAATAAAGCATAAGGTACAGGATGATCAAGTTAGTGTTGGCGGCAGCAGTGTTGCTACAAATTGGCGTGGCGATGAGTACGGAGGGTTTAACGCGCTCATTGGCTGAGTTAACTGCTTTTCTGGTCGCGATCGCCTTAGTATTGGTACACAAAAGCCAAAGCACACGAAAAGTCGAGCCAACCCAGCCTCAGAAAATCAATCAAGGTTTAGCTGAAAAGTAGCCAGCCAAGCGAGGTTGTTGAAATCAGTACCCATAGCGTTACACCAAACATCAGCGGTTTTGCGCCTGCTGACTTCAGTTTCGATACTGAAATACTGCAACCAATCAAGAACAGACACACCACAAGCGCTTGCTTAGCAATGGCAAAAATGCCTTGGTACACCACTTCAAATTGTGGGAAGAAGTCGCTGAATGCAATCGCAGCGCAGTACCAGAAAATGAAGTAAGGAATCACTAACTTACTCTTGCCTTCCTCACCGTTTCCACGGGAAAAAATCACAGCACTAACTAGCGCGACAGGAATGATCCACAATGCGCGAGCAAGCTTCAATGTTGTTGCGGTAGTCAATGCTTCTTCACCGTAGGCAGATGCCGCACCCACAACGGAAGAGGTATCGTGAATTGCAATCGCAGCCCACGTTCCGAACGTGTGCTGATCCAAGCCAATAGCGTGACCAATCACAGGGAAGATAAACAGCGCCAGAGAGTTGAGCACAAAAACCGTCGCTAGAGCTAAGCCAATTTGTTCATCTTTTGCTTTGATCGCAGGCGCGACAGCGGCAATCGCGCTACCACCACAAATCGCAGTACCAGAAGCGATTAGGTAGGCTGTGGTGCGCTCTAGCTTAATGGCCTTCGCGATCATCATGCCGATCACCAGTGTTCCGAGAATGGTTGCAATGATCAGACCAATGCCATCAGAGGTGACGGCGAGAGCCTGCTCAAAGTGAATGCCGAAGCCTAAGCCAATGATCGAATAGGAAAGCAGCTTCTTAGTAAAAGAGGCAATAGGAAGTTCGGTCGGTACTAGGCTGAAGCTCGCCAATAGAAAACCGATCACAAGCGCAATAGGAGAGGACACAAAAGGGGTCAAACAAAACAGCAGTGCCAATCCAAAGGGGATATTCTTTGTATTCAAGGGTGTCGTTCGTGGTTGTGAGTTAAAGCGTGGAGTATACAGTAACGCTTTGGGTCAGAAAGTTTTAATGAATTGAACATGCGTTCACTAAAACTAAACGCATGTTCAAGAATATGAAAATACTTGTTTGAATTTAACGCCAGTCTCCGCGGAGTGCTTTTACTTTCTCAAACATGGCTTGTGCACTGGCTTGTTTTGGATCGACTGGCGTTCCCGCTTCTATTTCCAGCTTGGACCAGAAACGTGTTGGAAGCCCCTTACAGGCACGACCTTTCGCTCGGCTAAAGTAACTGCCCCACAAGCCTTTCAATGCCATCGGAATGACAGGAACAGGGCTACGGCGAAGAATGATATCAATACCGCGCATAAACTCGTTCATTTCACCATCTGCTGTCAAACGCCCTTCAGGGAAGATGCAGACAATATGACCTTCGCTCAATGCTTTTTCAACATCACTGAAAGCTCTACGAATAGAGGTTCGATTGCTGGCTGAGATAGGAATCACTCCCGCTCGACGAAGAAAGCGTCTTAGTGGAGGGAGGTTTGCATAGTCTTCTTCCATTACAAAGCGAATTAGGCGTGGGCAAACTGCACTTAGAAGCAGAGAGTCCATGTAGCTGACATGGTTACAGACAATCAATGCCCCACCGTGTTCTGGAAGGTGGTGTAAGTTCTTGTGTTTTACTCGGTAAATAGTATGGGTTACCACCCACATCACGAAGCGCACTACAAAGATAGGAATCTGTAGAAAGATGTATGTTGCAACGAGGAAGTTAAGAATCGCCAGAAGCTCGAACAGTTGAGGTATGCTCATCTCAAGCACGCTTAAACAAACAATGCCTAATACAGCGCTGCCTACCATGAATAGAGAGTTAAAGATGTTTAAGCCTGCAATGACCTGCGCTCGTTCCGTTTCTTTTGCTCTGTGTTGCATCAAGGCATAAAGGGGGACGATAAAGAGACCGCCGGATACACCTATCATCAATAAGTAGAAGAACAAGGGCCAGAATGCATCGTAGCTAACAAACTCAGCGAAAGTATGGAAGCGAGGCAGATCGGTCGGAATCGATGTTGCCATCAAGAAACCGAAGATTGTGATACCCAGAGCACCAATAGGCACGATGCCGACTTCAATACGATGATTGGAGAGCCAATTACACGCCATGGAGCCAACCGCAATGCCCACAGAGAATAGCGCTAGAAGGAAAGAAACCGCACTTTCGGTGCCATTCAAATACACCTTAGTGAAGTTAGGGAACTGAGTCAGATAAGCCGCGCCTAAGAACCAGAACCAACTAATAGCCATGATACATTGGAAGACAATTCGATCAGACTTCGCAATAGAAAGTGTGAGTTTGGTTTGCTTGTAGGGTTGCCACTTAAATTGAATATCTGGTGCGCCAGCTGAGGCGAAGGGAATAAAGCGGCTAGAGAGATAGCCTAGTACAGCGAAGATAACGACGCAGAATGCGGCAAGATATTTGGCATTGTCTGCAGATGCGATAAGACCTGCGCCAAGCGTACCGACCAAAATCGCGATAAACGTACCAGCTTCGACTAAGGCGTTACCAGGAACCAGTTCTTTTTCGTTGAGTTGCTGAGGAAGCAGTGCGTATTTGACTGGACCAAAGAACGCAGATTGCGTCCCCATCAAGAACAGAAGTAAAAGGAGCACGCCGTAGCTCTCGGTAATAAAGCCAATCGATCCCAACAACATGATGCCTATTTCGAACAGCTTTACTTTGCGGATAAACCACGACTTCTCATACTTATCTGCTAGTACCCCCGCGGATGCGGAGAATAAGAAGAAAGGCAGAATAAATAGCCCCGCAGCAAGGTTGATGAACAAGTTACTAGAGATCGGGAGCGCGCTAGAACCAGCAAAAGCAACAAACAGCAGCAGTACATTTTTGAATATGTTGTCGTTGAAAGCGCCAAAAAACTGGGTAACAAAATAGGGAAGAAACTTTTGCTGTCTAAGTAGAGACGACTGGCTGTCAGGTGACATGAATAATCCCTTATTACCAGTTCATTAAATAATTAGAGAGCAAGTTGTCGATCAGCTCTTTTCCGTCGATAGGCTCAGAAGAGAAGAACTTATCATCCACGCTAAGTAGGGTGATACCATGTACACCAGACCATAATACACGGCTTGCTTGTAGCACTTCTTGCTCTGTCCTTTGAGGAGCAATCGCAGCTAGCAAGGCTTCTAGCATGCCTGTCATACCGTCGATGCGTTTAGCATGCCACTCAGGGAGTTCGGCGCCATTCATATTGTGTTCGAACACTAACTGCCAGCGGTATGGGTTCTGTTGAGCAAAATCGTGATAACAATAAGCGAGCTGAAAAAGCGCCTGATGTGAATCTTTGCTGTTTTTAGTTGCCTTTGTTGCTTGTTGCTGCAGCTCATCAAGTGTTTGTGCCACTACATGCAAAAGTAGCAGGTTGTAGTTACCAAAAACATTAACTAAGGTACTCGGTACATAGCCAATCATGTTCGCGATCTTACGAAGGCTGAGATCGTGGTATGAGTTTTCCGCCAAAAATTCTTGGACAGTGGAAAGAGTTAAATTTACCAATTCTTCTCGGGTGTGATCGTTTCTGCGCGCCATAATTTAATACTACATATTGAACATTGTTCAATATGATAGACAGCTAGGTAATAGGCGTCAATAAGGCAATCACGTCAGAAACCTATGAGTTTGGCAATATTCTGATACATGTCGGATCATGTAGATAGTTTCATTGTTTTATTATAGCGAGTATGATGATTCTATATTCATCTTTGGCGTGCTACTGCTTGAGATTACAAAGTGCTCAGACGGTCGGATGCATATACTTAGATACTTATCGTCAATTTTAAGGATAACGATGAAACGTTTATTTTCGATTGTTGCTTTACTGATGTTTACCGTTGCCGTAACGCCTATCGCGGAAGCGAAGAAGTTCGGTGGTGGTAAATCTTTTGGTAAGAGTTACAAAACCGCGCCTGCTCCTAAACAGCAGCAACAAAATACAAATACCATTGGTAAAGAACAAGGTGCTAAGACATCGAGCAAAAAAGGCCTGATGGGTGGTTTACTGGGCGGCCTTCTAGCTGGTGGTTTATTGGCCGCATTCTTTGGTGGTGCGTTCGAAGGTATCCAGTTCATGGATATCCTAATCATCGGTTTGATTGCATTTGTGATCTTCAAACTGATGCGCGGCATGCTTGGCGCAAAGCAGGGCAGTATGAATCAGCATCGTCAACAGCCTGCATTTGGCGGTAACGCTTCTAAGTTCGAGCAACCAAACATGCAGAATTTTGAGCAGCAACCAAACACAAACGCTGGTGGTTTTGGCGGCTTCGGTGCTCAAACTGATGTACCACACAACTTCCCACCGGGTTTTGACCAAGCGGCATTCATTAACGGCTCTCGTGAGCATTACCGAATTCTGCAGGGTGCATGGAACCACAACCAACTGCACACCATTGAAGAGTACGTTTCTCCAAGCTTATTTGAAGACTTGAAGGCAGAGCGTGCGAAGCTGCAAGGCGAGCAACACACTGATGTGATGTATGTAGACGCTGAAATCGTTCGTGCTGATTATGACGCGAATAAAGCACAGCTTAGCCTACAGTTCAGTGGTCGTTACCGTGATGCTGAGGAAGGTATCGAAGAAGACATCGAAGATATCTGGCACCTAGAGCGTGACCTTACCGTGCCAAACGCACCTTGGTTGATTGTTGGTATTCAAGGTTAATCACCAACAGCGTTCAGTTTAGTCTTAATAAAATCCCGCTTTCGAGCGGGATTTTTTATGCCCGTAGATCAGAGAATCTAAACGAATCAAACGAATGGTGAGTGGTTGAAGTTGAACTAAATAGGGTTGTTATAAGAGAAACGATGAGCCAGACAGTAGGGAATAGTGAAGATAGAACTAATGAAGGTGAGCAATGGCTTGATTCCATTGTCAGAAGTAAATCGACTCAGACTTGGATGCTCTCTTAAATTGAGGCAGATTAGAGTGCTTAGGTAACGTATTATTTAACGGGAAATCACGAACCATAGCGTTTTTACTGAGACTAGAGTTTAGCTGAGATAGTCGGGCTAAAGTTGAAAACGATAGCGATAGAACGAAAAAAGCCAGCTCAATGAGCTGGCTTTTTCAATATGGTGGAGGGGGACGG
>NZ_JAHGAI010000039.1:0-3324 GCF_030248515.1 Vibrio sp. D401a
CTAACGCCGCATTAAGGTGTGAGCGGCGCTTGGCTATACTTGAGCGAAGCGAAACTGCCAAGCGTTGCGAATCACTCTTAAATGCTTTGTTAGCGTTCCTGGTTCAGCTAGTACTATTTTGCGTATTTCTAAAGATTAAACTAACCATTGCAAACGTAATAGCAGAGCAAATAACCCATGTGATAAACAACGAACTACTCATTACATAACCACATTTTAAAACGTCCATCTCTCCCACATAAGCAAGGAGTGGCTTTGACTTATCCAAACTACGATTAAAAACCCCAATTAGTTCGTAAATTGGAGCCGCAATTAAAACGCACAATAGACCAAAGACTGAAGAAAATGCAAATCGTTGAGAACTATTCTTAGCGCTTTCCGAGGCATAAGTAACAACTAAGGTCATCAATGTTAAACCGATACCAATAGAAAGAATGCCGAACGCTCCACTGGACACAAAAACAGAAACACCGGCAGCAGTAGCAGCTCCAGCTAATGCCGCAACATCGGTAGGCGTATTTTTACCCATTACAATACATCGTGTTAAAAAAGGGAGCGCATTCTAATTTAATATCTAACTACTGTACAGATGCCTATGAACGCTAACGCCCAATTAAGGTGTGAAGCACGCGACCACGGCACTTAATATGACCAACTTAATCACTAAACTTAACCCAAACCAAAAATGCCAAGCGTGCTGAATCACTCTTAAATTGTTTGTTAGCTTTTGTACACTGTAATATCAGCATTAGTTAATTGAAACTTTTGCAGCAGCTGCATAGCCTTTCTAGAGACTAATAGTATCCCTTTTTCAGACACGCTAAAGTCATCTTTGTCGGTGTGTCCCGTTATTTGTAACCACGAGAAACGAGGTAAACAGCGCTCTGACTTTAACTCTTGAAACATATCAGAAGTTGATAGTTCCACTGCCTCAAGATTGTACCCAGACAACTTTGATGCAACTAATGCTGTCGCTAAATGTTCAGAAACTAAAAAGCACGGAAATGTTTCTAATAAATCATCACCCAGCCACCCATCAAACTCTAGGTGTAACTTTTCTACTATTGGCGGGTGTACATCAAAACGCCCTAAAGTATTTTTACCAAATCCCCCAGGGACTTCAGGTTCGATCAAATATTGACTCACCCCATTCTCCTATAGAAAGCTAACGCCCTGTTAAGGTGTGAGCAACGCAATACCGAAGCCGCCGCATACCACCTTAAACACTAAAACCAACGCATAATAAAAATGCCACGCGTTGCGAATCACTCTTAAACAGTTTGTTATGCGTAAATTCTAGCCATTTAACTGCCAAGATTTTGAACCTTTGCAATCGTATTTACTAATCATTGCCTGCTCTACCTGATTGATATCGTCTCCATCGTCGATATTTGTTAGAAAGTACAGCTTTATAATTTGCTCTTTATCCACTGCTTCAGCTAACACCTTATGCACAACGCGATATCCATCAGGGTTTGATTTACGATACGGTCGTCCTTTTAACAATCGTTCGACATTCCTTTTGTAGTGTTTCAAAGGACGTCTAGCGCCATTTTTCGCTTTACCGACATACCTTCCAACAAGAACATCATTGTTATCGTAAATTTCCCACATATAAATCAACGCTTGTTCTGAGTCTACACCCTGAGAAATAACATCAAACTCCATACTAACCATCCATTTTTTGTAGGTGTTACATACCGCTTTACGCATAACGCCCAATTAAGGTGTGAAGCACGCGACCACGACACTCCACTTGAGCACCGTAATCACTGAACTTAACCCAAACCAAAAATGCCAAGCGTGCTGAATCACTCTTAAATTGTTTGTTAGTTGCGAACTTCTAACGTCCTCAGGCACTTTTCTTTATGCCCATCCATTGATTTCAAGAATGAACCGCAAGAGGAACACCTAGTTTTACCTTTTAGGTTTACGCCAGACCTTGCGTAAAATTCGAGCCAAGACTCGGGGTGCGATTGACTGACGTGTTGAGTGATATCAACCACCATTTTATCACAATACGTACACGCAACCTTGTTATGAACTGGCTTCTTTTTCTGTTTTGCACGCAACTCTTCAATTCGAAAACGCAGGTGAGTGTTGTATAAATAGTCCACGCGGTCTACGTGGAATTCTGCGCCACGACATGAGCGAATACCTGCTGCCCTGAGTTTATTTGAAAGCAAATATAGAGGGTCACCAAGACCAAGATCTTGAAAGAGGACATACAACTCACTAGCGGCATTGATAAACTCAGTGGAGTATGTGGTAGCCCAGCTCCCAGAACCATGATGTGAAGGAAGGTATTCGCCTTGTTTAGATTTACACTTTTCAATTAGAGCATTGATTTGCTTATTTTTATTTTTCGAAATGTTCATTTTAACTCCAAGCAACTAACGCCCTGTTAAGGTGTGAGCAACGCAATGCCGAAGTCACCGCATACCACCTTAAACACCTAAAGCAACGCATAGTAAAAATGCCACGCGTTGCGAATCACTCTTAAACAGTTTGTTAAAACTCTACTCCCTTTGACATCTGCGAGATTAATGTAAGAAGCCTTCGATATTCCAAAGGAAATGAGAGTGTTTTTAACGTTATTTGAACTGAACCATCATAGTCAATATGCCTTTCACTATCTTCAGTAAAACTCACCGACGATTGGTGAATTCTTGCGGTCAAAAGTCCCAAGCTTTTCAATTTTTGCAAACCGACTCCGAACTCTTCATCTAGACCATTAATACTGAGATCAATCTCATCTGAATCACCAAAAGTTGTTTCAGACTCATGGTGCTCAAGCACATAAACAAGTTCATTATTTTCTATATATGCAGTTCTCGACTGATAGCCTTTGCGCTTACCTGCTTTTGCACGTTCAAACCAATCTTCTAATGCATACATCGAATTTAGCATTTCTATGTCATTCAACGTTTCCGCGACGGAAAATATCAAGTCTTCAACGTCATCAGCTAGTCGTTTTTCTAAGCAGATCTCCGCTGTTAAAAAACCTATTATTCTTGGACCAATCACCTTGGATTTCGCTAAGCTAACTCTACGATAGGCATCAAAGACAACTTCACTACCCAGCTCAGTCGATATGATATCTTCAATTTCTTGAGCGATATGGATTTGGTTATCACCGACAAGCCTAGATTCGGCAATCTTAAATTGAAACTCTTCAAAAAACTTTTCTGCCCTTCGTCGAGTCCACCTTTCAATAACATTCGACGCAAAAGATTTAGCTAAAGAATTTGCTATGGAAGTACTCGATTTTGATATTAAATCCATTCTGAATTCCTACGAGAGTTTTAACGCCCTGTTAAGGTG
>NZ_JAHGAI010000004.1:0-9652 GCF_030248515.1 Vibrio sp. D401a
GCGAAAGTGGTTGACCTAGGCAATGGCCAATTAGGCTTCAGCGTAGACGTGGACGCTAGCGAACTGGTTGGCTTTGATGGCAAGTCAGTCACCGCCTCAGTGACCGTGACCGATGAAGCAGGTAACAGCGTCGAGAAGAGCGACACCGAAACCTACCAAGTGGATGTGGATGCGCCAACGGCGAGCATTGACCTCGATCCAATCGTGGTCGGTAACGACAACACTATTAACGAAGCAGAAGCGACAGGCCAAGTCACTCTTACTGGTACTGTAGGCGGTGAGGTTGTTGAAGGTGATACGGTTCAACTGAAATTAGGTGATAACCTGCTGGCTGAAGTGGAAGTTATCAAGCTAGCTGATGGCAAGCTTGGCTTTAGCGCGGATGTTGACGCTAGCACATTAGCGGGCTTCAACGACCAGTCTGTGACAGCGTCGGTAACCATTACTGATGGTGCAGGTAATGCTGTGACTGCAATGGATACTGAAACTTACCAAGTCGATTCGAATCCACCACAATCCGAGTCATTTACTGAAACTATCAGCACAACAGGCAAAACGAAGGTTGTGTTCAATACAAACTTCGACGATGTCGACAACGATGATGACCATATTTCTGATAGAGAAGATGATCAAGCAGAGATACCTCTTAACGTTGTTATTACAGAGCTGCCTGATGGTGGCAAGCTGTTCCTAAAAGTCAGTGATACTGAGTTTTTAGAGATCAAGTCAACGGATCTGCATATCGTGGATGACGTGACGGGTGAAATCCTTCGACAAGGCACGTCTTACAATTCAAACAACATTTATTATGAGCCAGATTCTGACAATGTAGGGTTCTTGCTTGGAACAAAAGATTCTTTTGACCAAGAGTTTAACTCTAGTCAGACTGAATTTTACAATTGGGGTGAGTCATCGGATGGTAACGCTAGCAGCGTAAGAACAATGACATTGAGTAATGGAAGCATTGTTACGATCAGTACAGACGATGGCTTGCTTACACAATATCGCGGTGACCCAAATAAAAGCCATGTTGGTTATGGTATTGGTGTTAATGGTGATCATGGAATTAACGCCGAAGAAGTTATCAACGTTGATTTTGGTAATACACCAGTAGATTCCTTAAACATCGGTTTAGATGGACTAGGTGGAAAGTTTGAGCATGGTTCAAATGACAGTTTTGCGGTTTTTGTAATCACTTATGATGATGGTTCATCCGATACGATTAAATACACTAAACCTGAGGGCGAAGATGGGAATACAGGTTTGTTCCAAGAACTTGTGTTTGATTCGCCAGAAGGAAAACTGATTGCCTCAGTTGATATCACCACAGAAGGTGGTGGTAACTGGGAGTTGAAATATATCGAGGCAGAGCCTCAAGAAGACACATTTGACTATAAGGTTGTTGATTCTTCAGGAAACTACAGCAACGAGTCACAAGTAACTTTAGATAAAGATGGTTTAGAGGGGAATTTACCACCCAAACCATTAATCGCAGCTATTGACGCGGAAGCAAGTAGTATCGAGGAAGGGATGAATTTAGTCTTCGACATTTCATTAGATTCAACTACAGCTACGCAGTACAAATATCCTGTAAAATTTGGTCTTGGGTCGACTACAACAGACAACCAAGATGTAGACTTTGCAAGCGCTACCTTTAGTGACGGTGTAACCTATGACGCTGTGGCTAATTCATTGATTGTACCTGAAGGTGTTGATTCGTTTACTATCACTATTCCGACTGTGGATGATCTCCAAACTGAGTCAACAGAGCACTACGAGATCCAAATTGGTGATCACAGTGCGGGAATAGACATAACGGACAACGAAACACTGACTCATTTCAAGTCTGTGGAAGGTCAAGAGTTAGAGCTTGTTGGTTTACCGAGTGGTTTTACTTTCCCAGATGGTGTGACATCTATTAACACCGAACTTGGTGGAGTTGTAGAATTACAAGATGGCAAGATTATATATCAGCCACCTCAACGTGATCATTCTGACGAAATCAGTGACCAAGATAGTTTCCATGTTGACGTAAACGGCACAAGGCATACCATCCAAGTCGACATTGCAGATTCTTCACCTGTTGCAAGAAACGATTCACACACACTTGATGTCGTGATCGACTCGTTTAGTGTCGGTGGTATCGAAGCTGCTTGGAGTTCGGTAGAGGGTGGTACAGATACCTCCGTTTTCGATAGCAATGACAATGATAGTGCGAATGACCAGTTGCGTTGGGGTACTACCGACGACAGTGACCCTCAATCAGGCTACGGCTTTATCGACAATGACTTGGGGCTGAACGGTGAACTTCCGTTAAACGAAGACGTTATTCTGGGGACTTTTACTCACTTTAATAACCCGATCAGCTCTGGAACGGCGATTACAGGAGCAACGTTATCTGTAAGTTTTGAGTTGGTTGATACTTATGGAAACCGTCAACTAGTCGAACTGGACATCGAGTTTGACCATAACGAAACACCAAATGACGTCGGCACTGGTGACGATATAGTGACCATTACAAGCACAGCCGCGACATTTAACTTTGATGGTAAGGAATATTCGGTAGAAGTTGTTGGCTTCAAGGATGTTAACGGTAATGTCGTTACCTCAATAAATACTTCTGAGAACCAGGATACATCGTACGATCTTGCCATTAAACTCGTCCCAGATAGCAATTACTCTGAGCCTTCTTTATCCGGTAATGTTTATGAAGATAACGGTTTTGGCGCAGATGAGATCGCGCAAGACGATGTTTCTGTTGTGTCTGTGAAAAGCAGTACTGGCACTGTAGGTGCAATTGGCTTAGCTCTACAAGGCCAGTATGGTCAGTTAACATTGAACGAAAATGGTACGTATGAGTATGTTATCAACTCTTCACATAATACGATTCCAGAAGATGCGGTCGAGTCATTCACTTATACACTAGAAGATTCTGATGGCTCACAATCTGAGGCAACAATTAGTATTGATTTTAATCTGATTAACGCCTCAGAAATTAGGGCATTGGACGATACTGTCAAGACGACAGAGGGTCAGGACATATCGGGCAACCTTCTAGATAATGATGGAGAGACTATTCAGTCTGTATCTGAGTTCTCAATTGCTGGCTCAAACACGGTACACTCCGTTGGAAGCCGAGTCGCTATAGAAGGGGGATTCATTACCATCCAAGCTAATGGCCAATTTGTATTTGAGGCTGAGGATAACTGGAATGGTAATGTACCTACTATTACGTACGTGACAGATATTGGTGCATCAGCAAGACTGAATATTGAAGTCGAAGCGGTCGACTCACCGACAGTTACAGATAAAGATTCTTCAAAAGCTAATGAGCATCATACTGCTACTGGAAACGTGTTATCGAATGACGAGGATATAGATTCTACGTTGTTAGTCGATACCTACTCGATTGAAGGGGTAGATGGCTCGTTTGACGCTGGCACACAGTACACATTCGGCAATCAAGGAGTTTTCGTTCTCAATGAAAACGGTAGCTATTCATTTACGCCTACCGAGCATTGGAGTGGGGATGTTCCAACAATCACTTACATGACAAACACTGGTGCTTCAAATACCTTAGACATTAAGATCATAGCTGTAGCTGATACGCCTAATTTAGAGGTGATTTCTAGCAAAACTATTGCGGCCATTGATTTTGAGGATGTTAGCGCACTTGGGACTACCGTCGATATTGATAAAGTTTCTGGAAGTGGAACCGTTGGAGTTTGGGAGACGAGCAATAGTGGCGGTAAAGTAGAGGTAAATACCGAAGGTACTTATCGAGTTGGTGATTCCACCAACCAGGTACTGGAGCTTGAAGGCCGGAATGGGGACAAAGATCTATTCACAGATATCACCTGCCGAGCTGGTGCCCAATATACATTGGACTTTGAAGCGGCCATTCGCAGAGGTGACTACCATGCATCAGATATGGTTGTTAAGTTATATAAGCTTGACGCTTCTGGTAGCCCTATTTTAAGTTCTGAAGTCACAGTATTTGATTTCTATGAATATGATTATACCTATCAAACTCTCGAAAACATCGAACTACCAATTGAGGATTCTGGCAACTATCGAGTGATGTTTGAAGCGAAGGGTTCTGACACTCTAGGTATCATCATTGATGACATTGTTATCAAAGAGACTTTGAATACAGGTGAAGAAGGAGCATTCATCGCATTGAGTGAAATTAGCGCTTCCCTAGTAGATACTGACAACTCTGAACGATTAACTATCCAACTTGATGATGTGCCGATTGGAACGACATTACGTGATGGTGCAGGCAATGAGATAACCGTGGAATCAGTTCCTATCGATATTACTGGCTGGGACTTAACTTCACTTGAAGCTAAGTTTAGCCAGTCTGGACAGTTTAATTTGAATGTGTCAGCTATAGCGACGGAAGTGAGCAATAATGATTCAGCGGAAACTAGCATCCAGATACCAGTTTCGATAACGCAGCAGCCTGTTCACCTCGGTGGTGCTGGCGTAGATACGTTTGAACTGATTCAGCCAGTTAACAACTCGGCGAACTTTACTTATTCATTGGGCGCCCATGGTGCAATAGGGCCTCAAGGCCCATTCCAACAACAAGTTGAATTGACAGATAATATCAGGGTTAACAGCGGTGATAGTAATGACCGAATAGACTTTGGCATAGGTAAAGGAGACTACATTATCGATACGGGTAGCTCTCTTCCTAATGCAAATGGTACGACTCCGGATCGAAACTTTTTCGAAAATTCAGCCTTTATGAATACAAAACAGAGTATTCATGATTCTGATGGAGTACTGCTACAGAGTGTAGAAAGTGAAGTTCAACCGGTGACTGATACGGTAAACCTGGGATCTGGTGATGATGTTGTCACTAGCCAAGGTGGTAATTTAGCCGCTTATGGTGGAGATGGTAACGATACTATCTGGGGTTCAGACAATGGCTCTGATGGTATTCGTGGTGGTAATGATGATGACACTCTGTATGGCAGAGCTGGCGATGATTACTTATTAGGCGAAGCCGGTGAAGATACCATTTCTGGTGGTAGCGGGAGTGATCTCTTAGTTGGTGGCCTAGGAAACGATATCCTTATTGGTGATGATGGTGCAGACATTTTTGCGTGGGTAGATGTTGAAAATGGCGCTGTTGACCGTATTAAAGATTTCACTGTCGGTGAGGATATTCTTGATTTGTCCGAAGTCCTGGAAGGTGTCACCTTCAACGAAATTTCCGAGTTGTTGGATACGATTCCTGATGACAATCTGGAAGGTGTAATTTCGATTGAGGATTCACAAACAGGCGCGGCGTTAACGATTAATCAAGACGGTAAGTCAATGTCTATTGAGTTCGATGGTATGAGTGCGGCGGATTTAACCAGTTACTTATTTGAACAAGGTGGGCTTAAAGCTAGCGATTAGAAATACTTGCTGGTAAAAAGCAAATCAAAGGGGCTAATGACAAGCCCCTTTGTTGATCGGGTGGTACTTTTAGCTTTTAGGAAGTGCGGTAAAAATAGTCCACTCTTTTTTTACTTCTCCTTTGTAACCAACGACGGTGGCTGTAACCCGTCGGTTTAGAGCATGACTCACCTCATCGGTACCGAAAGAAGCCAATTTTGTTTCTCCGAAACCCACAATCCTTAAGCGGTTAGGTGAAATACCATTTTTAATAAGTTCCTGGCGCACATTTTCAGCTCTTCTTTTCGACAAATCTAAATTGTATTCGTCAGTACCTGTGATGCTTGTATAGCCTTGAAGCTCTATTGATGTGCTAGGGTACTCTTTCAGGAAGGCTGACAGATCACGAATTTGTTTTGAAAAGATAGGGTTTATGACGTCAGAGTCGTTGGCAAACAGCACACGAATTTGCATTTTTTGAGATGATTTTGCATATTCACCACACCCATCATTATCCAATTCAGAACCCTCAGGCGTCCCTGGACACAGGTCCCTGTGGTTAATAACACCGTCTCTATCATCATCCATGTGATCTGCTGATTGCTCTGCAACAGGCGTCGGCATGTAATCATACTCATCACCAGAGCCATCATTCGAGCTACAAGCACTAACAAAAACTACTGAAAGGCTTAGTAATAACATTTTCATATTAATACTCCACTTTCTCTAACCATTCTTGAGGAACATCAACACGAAGCGCGTTTAATAATTCCCCGGTTGCGTTCATAACTCGATACTTGGCGTATTGCTCAGCGTATTTCGCATCTAGGTAGTCTTTCCTTGCTTGAAATAGTTCGTTTTCAGTGTTCAACAAATCAAGTAAGGTTCGTTTACCTATTCTGTATTGTTTCTCGTAGGCAATAACAGTTTCTGCCGCAGAATCGACATGGTCTGCTAAGAACTCTTTTTGTTGCAAAGTTAAATCCAGAGCGCTCCAAGAAAGTCTTAGCCCTTCTTCGACGTTTTTGTAGGCACTTTCACGCAAGTCTTTTGCTTTGTTGAGCTGGTAAGCGAAGTTTTCGCTGTTTGCTGCGTCACTGCCACCATTGTATAGGTTGTAGCGCATTCTCAACATTGCAGTGGTCTCATCGCTGCGGCCTTCAATGCCTCCGGCATCATCTCGCCAGGTTTGGGATGCCTCCAACGAAAGTGTGGGGTAGTTGACGCCTTTTGATTGCTTGTACTGAAACTTGGCTGAGTCAACATCAGCTATTGAAACCTGTATCACAGGGTGTTGCTCAAAAGCTTGACCCACAGCCTCATCTACAGTGTAGGGGAGGTAATTTTCATCAGCCCTAGGAAAGATCAACCCTTGAGGGGTTTGCCCAACTAGTCGAGTGAACATTGTATGCGAGTCGTACAAATTGTTTTGAGCAGCAGCTAAGTTACCATGAGCCTTTGCCAAACGAGCTTCAACCTGAGTCATATCTGCTGTAGAGCCGATCCCTGACGTCACACGCTTTTTGATGTCGATGTATATTTTTTTGTGAACGGCTAGGTTGTTTTCTGACAGTGTTAATATTTCATAAGCTTTCACTGCATCAAGGTAGACTTTTGTTACTTCAAGCGCTTTGTCTGAAGCATCTGCAAGTAGCTGATACCTTAACGATTCGGCATCGGCCGCAGTACGATCAATGTCATTGAGTGTGGCAGAACCATCCCAAATAAGTTGCGTAAGGGTTATTGATGCTTCTTTTCTTGTTAAGTCAGTTTCACTACGGTCAAGATCAGCAGGATCAACCCCTTCATACCCGATGCCCGCATCGAGATCAACCTTAGGAAGATATGCACCAGAAGAAGCATCATTGACGTATTTCCTGCTGGTGAATTCGTTAAATGCGCTTTTGATGTCTGGGTTGCTTTTCAGTGTAAGAGCCACAGCCTGCTCTAATGTCTGCCCAAGCGCAGAATACGATGCAATTAGGCCACTGCAACAAGCGATGGTTAGTCGAGTCCATTTCACAGTAGTTCTCCTAAAAAAAGGATAATTATCGTCAAGGTCATCTCAAAAGTGAGACTTTATGACATAAATAACAACAAGTATGAATATCTATTTCAACCTGCTGTTAAGCCTAGGCATTTATCACCCAATACTGTTTGTACCTCTAGTTAACACTAGCATATGCAACAATTCTTTCCTGCTAAACATCAAAATAAAAAATGTCTAACTATTAATAAGATAGTTGCTAAATAATCTGCTTTAGTACCGTCGACTATTTGACTTCGCCCCTTAAAGTCAAACACTTGGTAAGCAAGGTTCCAACAGCGTAAAAACGATGGTTTGACTAAACTATAGTCGTAAATATTGGGGTGACAAATATTTGACTAAGCCAAGGGCAGGCGAGGTAGATATGGGACAAATCGATCTACGTACCTTGTTAGGTACGACAGTAGTTATTGGTCTTGATGGTAACATTAAGCAGCTAGAAAGTGGCGAGTCTCCATTACCTGGAGAGTTGGTTATTCAAGAACTTTCTCAACCAAATGATGTAATAATACAAAGAGTGGAAAGAGATGGCACAAGCCAAGATATCACATCAGATGTTCAACAAGTATTTGAAGCGATAGCACAAGGTATTGATCCAACAGAACTTGGAGAAGAGTTTAATCCGGCCGCAGGTGAAGGGGTGGGCTCGAGTCCTCAAGTTACTGGAGCTATAGATAGAACTGGGGCTGAAAGTCTGGCCGCAACTTTGTTTGAGACTAACGCTAGTGGTTTCGGAGTACTTTCAAATACACAAATATTATCCTTACTAGAACTTTTTCAAAGCTTCCAATCAGAAGCGTTGCTTATCCTTCCAGTGATTCAAGAGATTAATAGTCCAACCGTGAATGAAGGTGAAAACGTTGTATTTGATATTACCTTAGATCAACCAGGTAATCAGGACACTGAGTTAACACTTATTCTCAATGATGGAACCGCTTTTGATGGACAGGACTTTGATAGTCAATTAGTCGAAATCTCTCTTCCTGATGGAACAATCATCAATTCTCAAGTAGGTCCACAAGGGGAGCTGATTGTTACTGTACCTAGCGGTGAAAGCGGACTACAACTTACTATCCCTACTATAGAGGACGACATCACTGAAGGTGATGAGTCGTTTACGCTATCCGGGACTACCACAGCACAGCAGACTCCTGTTCAGGGAACGGCAACTATTGTTGATAACGATGATACGCCTACGGTTACCGATGTGGCTTTGGTTGGTGATACGGTACCAGAAGGCCAAGCCGCTGAGTTTAAAGTGACGCTTAGTAATGCCAGCAGCAGTGACCAAACCTACACGATTAGCTTAGTCGACGGCACGGCAGGCGACAATGATTACGATACAAACGTGTCCAACATCGTGTTCAGTGATGGCGTGACCTACGACGCTAATACGGGACAAATCACCGTCCCAGCGGGCGTCACCATGTTCACTGCAACAGTGGATACCACGCAAGATACCATCGATGAGCCGGATGAAACCTTCGACCTGCAAGTGGGTGGTGTGACTGGCACAGCAACAATCCAAGATGACGATGATGCACCCGTGATCACGGAGGTCGCATTGGTTGGCGAGACCGCCCCCGAAGGGCAACCCGCTGAGTTCAAAGTTACATTAAGTAATGCCAGCGGCAGCGACCAAACCTACACGATTGACCTAGTCAACGGCACGGCAGGCGATAATGATTACGACACCAACGCGTCCAACATTGTGTTCAGTGATGGCGTGACCTACGACGCAAATACGGAACAGATCACCGTTCCAGCGGGCGTCACCATGTTCACTGCAACAGTGGATACCACGCAAGATACCATCGATGAGCCGGATGAAACATTCGACCTGCAAGTGGGTGGTGTGACTGGCACAGCAACAATCCAAGATGACGATGATGCTCCTGTGATCACGGAGGTCGCATTGGTTGGCGAGACCGTCCCCGAAGGGCAACCCGCTGAGTTCAAAGTTACATTAAGTAATGCCAGCAGCAGCGACCAAACCTACACGATTGGCTTAGTCAACGGTACGGCAGGTGATGATGATTACGACACCAACTTGTCCAACATCGTGTTCAGTGATGGCGTGACCTACGACGCTAATACGGGACAAATCACCGTCCCAGCGGGCGTCACCATGTTCACCGCTACAGTGGATACCACGCAAGACACCATCGATGAGCCAGATGAAACCTTCGACCTACAAGTCGGTGGGGTGACTGG
>NZ_JAHGAI010000040.1:0-774 GCF_030248515.1 Vibrio sp. D401a
TAAACGTGGGGTACTCGGGCGACTAACGCCCAATTAAGGTGTGAAGCACGCATCCACGACACTCAATTTGACCACCATAAACACTAAACTTAACCCAAACCAAAAATGCCAAACGTGCTGAATCACTCTTAAATTGTTTGTTATGTTTACAGTTTTCGGTGCTCTACCGTGCCATCCGCATGTTGTATCGTTATACTCACAGACTCACTCATACTTACTGAAATGGTATCTGTCAGCCCCACACAAATTGAATTTAAGAACTCCATTACATACTCTTGAGTAGTAGAGTCTTTATCTAGACGGACGTTAATAACATCTGCGTGTTCAGCAACGATCTCAGCGCCCTTCTGTAACCCCAGAGGTGACACAATAATGCCACCAGTTGCGTTTGTATCAATGATACGGAAAGCAAGACCAGCGATGACTTCTTGAGATACTCTTTTTGTTGTATAACGCTTACACTCAACCAAGACAATTGACTCACCATCGCCTCGAATCCCTTTTGCGTCAAGTTCCCAGTTGGTACCACTGTCACCAGCAACTGTTTGTTTGCCCTCAACACTTTCTAGACCGAACTCACCAGCAAACTTATCAATAAGGTACTGTGCAACTTCTTCGTATGTTTCCCATGTAACGTCCGACATAGACCTATCTCCAGTAGATTAATTACTGCACTCGATATGGGGGAAGTGCTTGGAATTTAGAGTAAACATAACGCCCTGTTAAGGTGTGAGCAACGCAATACCGAAACCGCCACACACCACCTTAAACACT
>NZ_JAHGAI010000041.1:0-1706 GCF_030248515.1 Vibrio sp. D401a
AATGCGTGAGGATATAACGCCCAATTAAGGTGTGAAGCACGCGACCACTACACTTAATTTGACCGCCGTAAACACAGAACTTAACCCATACCAAAAATGCCAAGCGTGCTGAATCACTCTTAAATTGTTTGTTATAGCGCGTTTTCAAAGAAGCATGAGAAGCAAATTCCACTTTTGCTATCCTGTAGTTTGCCCTCACAGCCTAATTCTTCACAGCTACGCTCTAAAACTTTGCCCTGATGGCTACATAGCTTACACAAATACTCATCAGAATCAGGTAACCTTTGGTAAGTTTTAGCACAGTCATGAATGAACTCGTCATCCCAGAAGTCCATGCGAGATACGGTGTTAGCGCAACGAGGGCAATGAAGGGATCTGGATTTCTTGTCGTAGCCCAAATATTTCTTACATGCAGCAGGAGGCAAGACATCAATGGCTAAGCGATAATCAATTAAAAGTGAATTGACTATATACGACTGGTGATCTTCGTCAGACTGGATACTCTTCATTGAGTTTGCTGGCGTATTTTCAAGATATTTTCTCCTTGATTCAAACCAACACAATGAACCTTGAAAGTAACTATGGGTATATAGAATAAAGCTGACCACTTCTTCAGGAGTGACATTCAGAGATTTATCAACTGTATGCATCACCTTATTTCTAATTGTTCGCAAGTCATCATTCCATTGAAGGAACTGATCCGTAAAACGAGCGGGACAAACAGTGTCGTGAACTTTTATTAAATCTTGTGCATCCAAAGTACGAAATGCTGAAAATTCTATATCCCTTTTGTTACACCCTTTTGGCCATGATTGTGGGTTTCCAGAAATCAGTAAATAGGGAGAAACATTAACGATTCGTCCTTTGATGTAAAATTCTACAGCTTGCTGTACTAATGCCGTTGCACTGACTAGCGTTTGCTTCGCAGAAGCCCAATAGCGTTTTCTCTCATTTTCGTGGTCGCTATCATCAATTACACTATATAGAGTTTCAAATTCATGTAAGTGCTCAGTCACAGAATCCCATGAAGCATTGAGAAAACCATTGGCAGCGCTATAAAAATCATCTTTTGTTGGAAATTCTAAAATCACAAATACTCCGAAGCTTGTTCTGCGCTATAACGCCCAATTAAGGGGTGAACAACGCCTCCACCCAAACCTAAAGCATTGTGCCATAAACACTAAATTTGAAGTAGAAGCAAAAGTGCCAAGCGTTGAGAATCCCTCTTAAATTGCTTGTTATGGTGATTTTTATTGCATATGAAACAATTTGAAATTAAAGTGCGCCATCCTTTTTTTGAGACATAGAAATGAAACGCTTTTTACTACTGATTTCACTTGGTTTATCTGCTAACACATTCGCAAACTGCTATGGTTCTGACTCATACAAAACTTGCTATGACGACAACGGTAACTCTTACAGCGTACAAAAGTATGGTAATACAACATCGGTTCAGGGTTATAACAGTCAAACTGGTTCAAACTGGAGCCAATCAAGCACTACCATTGGAAACTCTACATTTACTAATGGTACCTCAGCAAATGGCAACTCTTGGAACAGTACCACAAACAAGATAGGTAATAGTACATTCACTACAGGTACTGACTCAGACGGTAATTACTTCTCTTCAACTTGTAACGAGTACGGTTGCTACTAGTGGTTTTAGCTCCAGTTATCAAAGGCTGGAGCTTCATCACCATAACGCC
>NZ_JAHGAI010000042.1:0-74036 GCF_030248515.1 Vibrio sp. D401a
CTTGAACAAACGTCGTATCCATTTACTTCGATTGAATAGCTAGCTTCCCTCCCCCATTTTTATCATCACACCCTAAGCTAAACAAAGAATCAACTTGTCAGCGCTTGGCATTTCCTGCTGTTCATTGTCAGAGCTTAATTCCGTGCCAATATTACTGGCTACTGCCTAGATTTGACCATTTACCTATCGCGACAAGGGCAAACCAAACCCTCGCGCTGTATAAGCATTTGGCCTTTATAGCAGTGCCTGTCCTTGTTATTTCATATTATTTCATATCACTGGCTACTCCCTAGATTTGGCCATTTACCTATCGTGACAAGAGCCAACCAAGGCATCGCGCTGTATTAGTAAGAGTTTTCTTCAGGAGTGCCTGTCCGTTTTATTTTAGTTTTTAATGAATAGCTAAATAATGGTCTAGGCTTTGAGGTTAGACCACTTTTAACGAAGCTTGGTAATAAATATTATAGAATTTTTGAGTACAACAATGGGCTTACACTACTGGAATCATTATGCCTGATTAATAAATATGTTGGTATTGGAGAAAAGAATCCCAACTTCTCCCTTTCAGGTGTTACTAATTCATTCTTAACTAAAACCTTCGCACTAACATACTTCCCATCACCGAAAATTTTCAGCTTCGGCCAAGTTATAGAGTTGCAATGGCTCCAATTTCTAAGAGCTTGCCCAGGGATAATGGAAAGTTCGATAATGTCTTCTCTTAGATAGTAATTACCTTCGTAGCCGGAGTCATCACCATATATTGTGAAGTCGTTTTCAGAACGAACAAAGTAAGTCCATGGCGTTCCCCCCCAACATAAGATACCTAACCCTTCATCAAAAATACTTCCCGCCAACTCAGTTGTTGTAAATTCTTCGATTAAGTCATTACCAATATTCATGTCTGACTCATTAAAAAATTTATTAAGTTTATCAATGTCAGTTGCAAAAAAACCTAATTCATTGTAACTATCATAAACATACGACAGTTCATCAACTCTATTCAGCTCAAAATCACTACTACAAAATACAAATCTCAAACTTAGTATCTCAGATTCTCGAATAGCAGACTCTGACACAACTTCAGGAGACTTTTTAGCTACTTCTGGTGTTTGTATTTCAGCTAAAAGTTTGTAGTGGTACAGAACACCAGCATCCAAATTATTGATTACAACTCTAAGGTTAATCTCATCGTTACTGAAGATGACGGCCTCGTTCGAAACTGCTTCAAACACACCAGTAAATACCTCAACAACAGAATTGCTGACATCTATCGCTGATTCATTTACAACCTCTGTTTCTAGAATACACTTTCTCCGGACACCCAGTTCTTGTATTTCACTAGAAACAACACTCCCACCTGTTGGCAAAAAAGTAGTGTTTTTCAGCAAGTCATTAATATCGTACAGATATGCGGCATCAATTTTTATGGACATTTTTTCTTCTCTCCCCATTTTATAGTATGCTCCCAAGCTTCAGCTGGACTTACATTTTTAGCTATCAATTCACCTTTGTTCCCAGCTCCATCTATAAGATGCAAATCTCCTCTAATCCCACTTAGTTCGGGATTCTCATAATGAGCTTTGAGGCTTGCCATCCATTCATCTGGAGTAAGCTTTGCTTTATCAACTGACGCTGGCTTTACTAAAGGTTTAGTTTGGGTCCCAATACCGTTGTAACCATGCATAGCGCTATGCTCTAAACCAGTCCATTGATTATCATCCCAATACATGGCTGGCACCCCTTGCTGTGAGTTAAATGGTGATATTCCCATATGACTAGCAACAGAATGAGGAACCATATGGTGGCCCTGATTTACCGGATTATGCAGAGGCATTAACCCCAACGGGTCAACCCACTCCAGCGGGTTAAACACATACGCCTGTGGCCTTAACCCACCCGAAAAGCCTATTGGGTCTGGGCTTAGGTACTGGCCACTGTCTGCATCGTAATAGCGATTAACGTTGTAGTAAAGGCCGGATTCGCGGTCTTCTATTTGCCCTTGGTAACGCAGGTCACAGTATAGCTCATCATTCTGGGCGTTTTCTCTAAAACCATGATTAGGAAGCGCATTTTTCTGTTGGTAATGTCCCCACAAGGCTTGCTCACCTTGCCAAACTACGTCGCCATTTTCGCTGCACAGCTCCTGTGGCGTGCCAGCATGGTCTGTCACGACATAGTGTAGCTGAGGAGCTTGGTTGGCCTTGTGTGTCACCTGCGCGAGAGGGCGGAAACTCTCTGGCTCGTACAGGTATTCGATTTCCTGAATAACACTGCCATCGGCGGTCTTTTGGCTGTGCTGGACAATGTTCGCCCCATCCCACAAATACTCAGTAATTCGTTGGGTGCTTAAACACTCTTTTGCGACTCGCCTGCCCAACGGGTCATAACGGTAGCGGTACCGCCTACCATTGGGCAGTTCTATATGTGTGAGCCTGTCATCCCCACTCCAAACAAAACGGGTGGTTTTTGGTCGGAAGCCGTCTTTGTATTCGGTTTTCTCGACCACGCGACCACACATGTCGTAGTGATAACGGAATCGTCCCGTATCCAATACACGACCCGCCTTATCGTATTGGCGAGATTGGCGTTTTACTCGTGCGTCATCGAGCGAGACTACATTGCTGTCGCTATCACCGTATTCAGTCGCAAAGCCTTGTTTGTTCAGGTTAAGCTCACTGTCGTAACCAAACAGGTGTACAAACCGTTGCTGACTTTCCCACGTCTTTTGCTGGCGTTCGGCTTGAACTTGTCCATTAGCGTTTAAACTGAACCTAGATTGACCGCGTTTGGCATCGTCAATGCCCACCAGCCTATCGAGGGCATCGTATTGATATTGGCGCAAGCTATCACCATTGGTGCCAAGCTGTTGTTGCAACAGTAACCCTGTTTCACTCCATTGATGGTGAAGGCTAAACCCCTGCTCTGTTGCGCGGGTTTGCTCCTGCCCACCGGGGTGATACGCAAATTGCAGCGGGGTATGTTCGCCTACAGACAGTTGCTGTAATTGGTGCTTAGACCATTGATATTGTCGCGCGGTTTTACTGCCTGAAGAGCCAATGCGGCGGCCATGTTCATCGTATTCATGAACGATTGGGGTACCATTGAGGTTTTCTTCCAATAGCAGCCCGGATTGGCTGTAAGCAAAGGATACCCATGCATCACCATTTTCGGTGTAGGTTAAGCGAGAGGCGGCATCATACTCATACCAAGCTTTAGCCAATTGTTGCTCGTTGTGATCGAGCGTCACCGTCTCGAGTAGTTTTCCTGAAGGATCGTAACTGTGACTGTGCTGTACACCATCGGGCTTGATATGGCGATTCAGTCGACCTGCCGCATCATACTGATAGTGCTCGACACGGGCATCATAGTGGTGTTCAGCAGCCACTCGTCCACCTTTATCGAAGTCGTAGTACCACTTTTGACCATGGCTGTTGGTGACGCCGGCAAACTCGGCTTCCGCGTTATAGTGATATTGTGTCACAGCGCCAAGTGGGTCAACCACCTTAGATAGCTTATCGAAAGGCCCGTAGTTGAAATGTTGGCTATTGCCAAGCGCGTCTGTCGCTTTGGTAAGGTTGCCTTCAATATCGTACTCAAAGTGAGCGTTAGTACCATCTTCGTACTGAATTCGACAGGGTTGCTTGCTGTTCTTCTCGTAGACCCATTCACGCACTTGCTTATTGTCTGTCACGCGCTTGATAAGACGGCCTTGTTTGTCGTAGAACAAGTCCATACCGTAACCGACAGGCGGCTCAACCCGTGCCAACAAGCCATTGTTATAGTAAGAGTAATGTGTTGTTGAACCGTCAGGCCCTGTTACGGTCGCACGCTGACCAAACTCGGTATAGCTAATTTGGGTTTGGCGCGCTTCTGGATCCGTAATGGCAGTTACGTCACCATACTTGTTGTATTCATAAGACCAAAGCGCACCCATTGGGTTTGTGTAGCACAGCAACCAACCTTGTTCATTGTACTCGTAGGCGTGTTCTGCACCATTTGGCTCAATAGCACTGGTTACGTTACCCCAATCGTCGTAGGTGTATTGAACGGTTTCACCGAGTGCGTTTTCTTCACTAATCAGAAGATCATCTTGCCAAACACTTTTGGTTGGATTGCCAAATTCATCAACAATTTGCAGAGGTCTGTTTTGATCATCAAGGTGAAGCGCTTGGGTACCACCAAAAGCCCGATGATAGTAGTGAATATGGTTTTCATCATCGTAGGTGATCCCATCATCCCAGTAGCCGCCAGAGCATCGTGTCGCAATGGAGCGCCCCTTATCGTCATAATCGTGCTCTACCCAGGTTTGAGAAAGATCATTCCAGCGCGTTAAGTAACCTTCTTTACTGTATTGATAGTCAAAACTGCGTCCTGCATCCGCACGGACAGACAGTAAAAATCCATTTTTGTCATAGCTGTACCGCGCAAGCACAACCGTTGGCGTTTTATCTGCTTCACATAGCGTGAGTGTTTGAATTCGATTTCTTTGCGTTTCAACTTGGATTAGCCGCCCATCGCAAAGTACCACCCACTTTAAACAACCACGATCGTAAACAAACTGTGTAGCATTTCCATACGCATCTTGCTGTTTAGTAAGGCGTAGTGTTGTGCCGACTGCATATTCAAAATGATACTCAAGGCCGTTCTTGTTTTTTAAGAATAAATCACCGTGTTCACCGCGATGTAATCGCCATTGCGGCATTAAATCTGAACGAGTCGGTGAACCTTGATAAGGTGCGTCAAAAAAGGCTATTGAATAGTCTTTATCTATAAATTTAACGATTGAGCCTTCAACCGTTAGGCTTATATCCCAATTGCTGCGCCAGAGTTTACCTAGTAGACCTGTTTCCCTCTCTCCTGCTGATTGATAGTATCTTTCTTGCTTAAGGGGTAACCTTGCTGGAACAACAAAGTCTTCTCGGATCTCGTAAGTTTTACCGGTCAACAAGTCTACTGGGTCACTGCCTGCACATTGTTTATTCGTAGGCTGGCAGCTTTCTTTTGACTTAGCTCCTTCCTCTGCATCTGGGCCTTTCGTGCCATCACCTTTCTCTGACTGTCTTTTGCTTGGGTCAGATTTACTTGCGTTAGCACTGTCTGGTGTTGGCTTGGTGTTTTTAGGTGCTGCAGTTCCTGGAATTCGCGTTGATACAAGTTTTGTGAACTCATCAATTTTGCCACGCATCCAATCAATGGACTCTTTGATCTTTTTCTTTAAATCCTTCATCGCTTTAATGAAGAACGCAAATTCGCTTTTCATCATTAAAACAATCCAGCTGCTATTCGCTGAATCCTTAAGAACTTTGGTCAAACCGTTAATGATGTTGTTAAGCAGGACATCCGCTTCAGCAGCCACCTCATCGAGCTTGTCGCCAAAACTCATTAAGTACTTAACAATGTTACCGTTTGATAGGCTGCGAATTTTTTTTATTGCTAGCTGTATAACACCCGGATCGGCTTTTTTGAGCGTATCCAGGATCGTTAAACCAATTTTTTTACCGGCATCGCCCAAACCTGGGACAAAACCCAACGAAATAAGCGCACCTTCCGCCCAGTGCCACTCATCAAGATTTTTACCTTCATAAGTTTTCCAGCCCCAGCCACCAAGGTCGTAGAGGTCCATTGCCTGACCGACTACCGGCACAAAGCCAAGTGCAACTTCGCAGAATAAGATCAAGGCTTCGTTGTCTTTCGCTTGTCCAGCAACTTCACCCGCTAGGCCACAATGTGCACGGTTTACGGCTTCTTTTAGCGAGGTTGGCCCGTCGTTAATCTCTTCATGGAGTTCCCAGAATCGCTTGTACGCTTCTTCATATCCGTCTGGAGCAACGCCAAACATCGACATGATACCCACACCATCAACGTCAACTTCATCTTCGTCGCTGTCGTCTGCATCGTAAGTGAGGTAACCTTTTCTATTTAAAATAGTATAAAGCGCAAAGTACTCACCTGTGATGGCGGCATATTCTGGGTTAGTTTGCAGAGCAGGGTTATTTGTCAGTACGTCCTTTGGCTCATAAGCATCGGTGCCTTCTCCCAAAAACAACTCATAGCCACCACAAGGCATATTGATAACTTTTAGTAAGCCGTTTTCATCTGTTTGCCCGGTCGTTTCGCCTTTCTTGCTGTCAACTAGGGTATAAGGCGCTTCTTTTATCGGGCTATCGTCGTCATAATGACAACGTACAAATACTTCACAATTGCACTCTTTGCAGTTGCCTTCTTTGACATTGTCCGTAGAGAAATTAAGCTCAGCGGCTTGCGCACTACTCATTAGCTCCGTGTGCTTATTCTGGCTCATGATGTCGACGACTCCTCGTTTAATTGTTTCAATGCTTGAGCAAATAGCTGGTCCATGTGACTTTTTTTACCTTGGTGGCTAGGCTTACTCAGTACTTCTTTTGCCCAAGAGGTATCAATAAACTCTTTCCCCATTACGACAGAGAGACTTAAATAACGCACCACATCGTTAGGTTGCTCAAACCCGTAATCTCTTGCTTGTTTGGTTTGCTGCGACAAAAATGCTTTCCACTCATCCTCACTCCATTGGTGAGTATCCTGATGATGTTGCTGCAAGTGCTCACGATATTTTTGGTGTTGATGTCGGTCAGCCCAATTAGACAAACCAAGGTATTGCTCATCCGTAAGTTGAATGGGCGTTTTTACAAGCACCTCTGGATTCATGTCTCCGGTAAGGCTACTCATGAATGCTGATTCATCTTCGGCCTCCCAATAGCAGAGCGATTGGATCGGTCCTTTTAACTCGGGCTGTTTCTCCGCAGCTGTCGCATCCCACAAAACATGGAAAATGCTCCAGTCATTGATCCGCAGTATCGCCACTTCCTGCTCGGGAGCTTGCGCCAATGACCAAGTTCGTAAATGACTGAGCAATATCTCTTGTTGTCTGTCTAACGTCTCATCATGAAAAGCTTCATTAATCTGAATTGCCATTCCCCAGTTTGACTTATGGGTAATGTTTTCATCTAGCCAGTCAATGGAATGCATTGGTATCAAGTAAGGTGAAATAGAGGCGTGAACTTCGCCCATTTCATCCCAGTACAATCGACTTTGAGTTTGAGGTGCAGGGATAAAGTTCAACACGTCCGAGTTTATGGCTGAATCGACTAAAAGCCACCAGCCTTTTTGTTTTGCTCTCTCTTGCCACTCTTGGCGCGAAATTTCTGCAATATTTGGCCATTGATTCATCATGACTCGAAACCTGCTTTTCCTTCCATGCCTAGCCAACCTTCTGTTCGATAATTCATGAGTTCTTCGCTGCGACCTTGGTATTTTTCGTCAAACTTGCCAATTGCATTTCTCAATGAGTGATGGGCTAACAAATCATAAAAATCTGGGTGTTCATCGAACTTGTCACCCAAATAAAACCGATACAAGGCAAAAGTTTCCCTTCCGAGAGCATCGGTATCTGGGTACTTTTGTGCTGCAAGTTCTAGCCCTTCGTTGAATCGGATGGCAACATTTTCTCTTGGTAGCAACCATGCATAATTCGGTGCTAGTTTGTTATGCAGAGAATCAATCAGCGAGTCCAACCTCTCCGGATAGAAAAACAGACTGTACTGGCTAGGAGTCAACTTGACTGGGTAGGTCATCGATTGTTGGTTTAGCTCTTCCGTCGGCTCACCCGCTACTTCTCCACTCATAACTGCGCAGAGGTGTGGCTTATCCTCGTTAAGACTAGGTGTGTAAAGCTGGTAATGTTCACCTTTAAAAGCTTGTTTTTGGATATCTGTTAAGACTGAGTAAAAAGAGGCAATAACCATCGGATCATAGAAACGTAATAACGCTTCCTGCCCGTCTGGATAAAGCACAGACAACCAATTTCGCCAATGCTGATAAATTTGTTTTAAGCTGCCGTTATAGCGACCAACGACTCCGAGTCGTTCATAATGTTCGGTATAGTCGTTCAACCAATACAATAAGCTTTCACCAGGGTTACCATCAGCAATGGTAATCAATACCGGAGATGCATCTTGATACTGCATATACTGACTGTCTTGCCATAAGTAACACCACTCGACATCAGAGCGCAGCCTCATCGTTTGCCAAAACTCATTCGCTTCAGGGTGCTGCACTTGATCGAAAATGACATACAGCGTGCCCTCTTCCGTTTCGGAGAGAACTTCAAAAATCGACTTTAAGTTATCCACTTACCAACACCCTTTAAGCAACGTTTACAGATGCACGTCAATGCCATAACGCTCTCTTAAGATTTTTTCATCAGCCAACTTGGATTCTTCAGATTGAGGCTTTAGAAATCTATTCACCCCCTCAACCTTACACTCTGCACGAGGTCGATATCCCCTAGGCTCTTTGCAATAGACGATGCCATTACGAAAACGCTCGCCATAAGGAGTGAGTGCAGGAAACGTCACACCAAGCTCTGTCATTTTCTGTTGGATGGTAAGCATTTTTTGGTACGCTTCTAACTCACTAGACATGTTTTCTATGCGATTTTGTACTGAATAAGCCAATGTCACACCAGCCTTATCCATTACAAATGGGTCGGCGCCATTTTCTAAAAGGTATATAGCTTCATCAAAACTCGCTAATACAAAGTTGAAGAGGGGAGTTTGACCTAAGCGATCTCTGGCATTTACATCAGCACCAAACTTAACGAGAAGCTTGAGCGAGTCATTGTCTCTAAGTTCAGGAACTTTATATATCAATGTTCTATCAGTTTCTCTTTGATCAGGGTCCATCCCTGACTCAAGCAGAGCTCTTAGCGCTTTCGTGCTTCGATTCCACATCGAAAAGGAACCAATTGTTCCTCTATCTTTGTGTTTACCTATTTGGTGAGCAGGATCAGCTCCTAACGCCATCAACATTTTAATGGCTGGAACATTGTTATCAGCCACGGCAAAAGCTAACAGGGTAAAATTCTCTTTGCCCGGCGCATCAATATCAGGTAATGCTTCTGCTAGCTTCTTGGCTTTTTTGAGCTCTTTTTCTTTTATTGCCTGTGCCACAAGTAACAGTTCACCTGAGAAAAAGGCAGAAGGATAAGGTTTACTATCAACTATCGACATTGCATCCACAACCTTGCTGGTAAGAACAGAGCACAGTGCAAAAACTAATAACCATAAGGCAACTTTTAGCACTTTACTGAACCTTCGAGGGCTACAACTTTGCGTTAATTCCATAACGCTCGCGTAGAATCTTTTCATCAGCCAACTTGGATTCTTCAGATTGAGGCTTTAGAAATCTATTCACTCCTTCAACCTTACACTCTGAACGCGGTCGATATCCCCTAGGCTCTTTGCAATAGACGATGTCATTACGAAAACGCTCGCCGTAAGGGGTTAGTGCCGGAAACTTCACACCAAGATCTATCATCTTCTGTTGGATGGTAAGCATTTTTTGGTAAGCCTCTGTAGACTTATCCATATTATTAAGCTCATCCTGAACAGAATAAGCCGTTGTCATTCCTGATCTATCCATTACAAAAGGATCCGCACCATGGTCCAGCAGATATAACGCCTCATCGAAACTAACATTAATAAAATCAAATAAAGGCGTTTGGCCTAAGCGATCTCTGGCATTTACATCAGCACCAAACTCAACGAGAAGCTTGAGCGAGTCATTGTCTCTAAGTTCAGGAACTTTATAAATCAATGTTCTATCAGTTTCTCTTTGATCAGGGTCCATCCCTGACTCAAGCAGAGCTCTTAGCGCTTCCGTGCTTCGATTCCACATTGAAAAGGAGCCAATTGTCCCCCTATCTTTATGTCTACCTATTTGATGGGCAGGGTCAGCCCCAAGCTCCATTAGCATATGGATCGCTGCAGCATTTGAATCCGCTACCGAAAATGCTAGAAGCGTAAAGTTTTCGAAACCAGTTTTATCGATGTTGTCTAGATTTTTGGAAAGTTCTTTAGCCCTATCAATATCGTTACTCTTTATCGCTTGGGCAATGGGTAACAACTCTCCCGAAAAAAAAGTCTCAGGTTTAGGTTCTTTATTTGACATACTTCGTCCTCCAGACACAGCATTAAATGAACACAAAATAGCTACTAGAATTAAATAACTTAAACTACGAGCCATAGATTAGGCCTGCTTTGCAAGTGAATGTAAGTCGTTCACTTTACGTTCTTCTATCGCCTCTCGCATCATATCCATCCCATGTAAGTCGAGCTTTTCTTTTCCTTTAACACCAGCGTAACCAATAGCGCCCCCAGCTAGGGCTCCAATCATGGCTCCTCGCGATCCCAAACCAGCGGCTATTGCCCCCCCAACCCCTGCTGCTGTCAAAGTCAGTGATTTAGGTTTCGGTAAGCTATGGGTTGTGTTTCCAATAGCACTTGGAGCCACGCGGTTAATCAAAAGGGCATCTTCCTGTAAGTAGGTCAGAAGTTCTCCGTCAATCCGATAACGAGTAATATTGTCATCACTCCCTTGATGTTCATCTCCAACACCATATCGTGCTACTGTCTTCTTGTGCAGTCCTGCACTGTTAAATGTTGTCGTGGAGAAATTACCCGCCTTAGAGGCTGCTGACGATAACCCACCTCCGAGAGAATGACCTGCGATTTCCACAGGTAGACCATTCTTTCTTAATATTTTACCGATCTTTACAGCTTGCTTGTAATAATCAGAATCATTCTCTCTGTTCAAACCTTGCCTTATATTGTTCAGCCAATCTTCTCCATTTTCAGTACCACGAAAGACCAAAACTGGTTTCGAGTCATCACCAAACACATCTGTATCTGGCATATATACTTCGGCTTTAAAATTAGTGTCTCCAACTCGTAGGTGTTCTTTAGATAATCCTAATTCATCCAAATCTTCATCACTCGCCAACGACCAACCAGAGTCGTTATCAAAATCAACTGCTAGTTGCTTGCGCCTATCATCTAGTTCATCAACTGGTTTATCTAGTGTGTAGATGTGGTCACTAAGCATGGCTTTTTCAGCGGCATCCATATCTTTACTAAAGCGTTCTGCCTTCTCAGGGGCCTTAGCTCTCGCTTGTTCTGTAATGGCTTCTCGTGCTTTACGTCGCATCGCCTTGGTGGTTTCACCTTCTAGCAGCGCCAACATCTCTTTTTTCGACGCACCGTTTTTTACCGAGTTAACAATCTCTTCAGCCAGAGGAGGCAAGGCGCCGGGTTGAACTTCTGTCAGTTGCGTTTTCACCTGCTGCTTTGCTAGCTCAGCAAATTGCTCGGGTATGAAAGGCGCTTTCGCCCAAAAAGCGGGCTTTGGCGTCGCCATCGGTAGGATACGCAAGAATGGAATTTTTTCCCCGCTTGCGCCTTCACCACATTCATGTGTTGGAGACTGATATGGCGTGTCCCCAATGAATACATTTCCCGAGCCTGATGCAACAGAGCCACCACAATCAATAGCATCCCCGACACGAGCTGCTGGCTTTCCGTTTATTGAAACGTTTGACGAACCAGCAGATATACTACGCCCATGGACACCATGTGGCTTATAAGGGCACGGACAAGCGTGGAGTAAAACCGCATCCCCTTTTCGAGCTGCTGGTTTACCATTAATAGATACATCACCACTGCCCGCTATAATAGGCGTGGCAGGGAAACATCCGTGACCACCGCCGCTGTCACCTAACCTTGCTGCACTCGGCATGATTACCCCCTCTCATCCGGACCATCAGGTTCTTGAGGTTTATCAGGGTCTTGCGGCTTGATCATAGCAGGAGCTGTACCAGTATCGGGTGAACCACCTTCGTTAATTTTGACCTTGGTTCCTGAAATAGTTACCCCACCGCCATCAATTTTAACGAACCCACCTGGTCCCTTAATTGTGAGGGAGTCTCCAGCTTCTAGTACAACTTTGGTTGCTTTTAAGTAACTTTCGTTTGCAACACTCACACGTTGGTTGGCACCAATCTCTTTTTCTTCAGATGCGCCAATTTGAGTGACTGTACTTCCATCAATCTTAGAGATAATTCCGCCTACAACGTGCTGACTTATCTTGCCTAAAATCTGCTTAATGACATCTCTGCCAATTTTGATCTGATGATCTTGACCAAATTCTTCAATCACATTTTTGCCAACCATTCGATTGACGTTTTCAGTGATCATTTGCAACCAGTTTCGACCTACTCTCAAGTGTCGATCTACACCCACAAGCTCTCGATGATTGTTCTCGGTAACGATGTCTTGGTCTTTTTGCGCGTGAATGAAAATCTGCTCAATGCTGGCCTGATCTTCAAATCGGATTTCATTAGAACCTTCTCCCTGATGGGTTTGGGTTTTTATTACGGTCCGAGTTTTATGGTTTGGTAACATATACGGCGTCACATTTGTCGCATGATAAGTGCGGCCTGTGATGATCGGCTGATCTGGATCGCCATGTAAAAACGAGACAATAACTTCATGACCAATACGTGGTACAGCCATGAAACCATATTGAGCCCCTGCCCAACCCTGAGATACGCGCACCCAGCATGAGCTATGCTCGTTTTGTTCGCTTTCTCTATCCCATGGAAAATGCACTTTTACCCGGCCATGTTCGTCACAGTAGATCTCTTCGCCCGCGGGGCCGACTACTTTCGCTATCATTGGGCCATCAACTTGCGGTTTCGGTTGAGGCTTCGCTCGCCACGTCTTGTTTGCGGGGATAACGGTAAATTGATTCGAATACGTGGTTGCTCCGTGGCCACCATCTTCTTCTAGCGCTTGAGGTTGGGTACCTTGATGCGTCACCGCAACTACAATCCAATCGCGGTTTGCGCTCGCTTCTAGGTTTTCACTTAAATCAAATTTAACCCCAGCTTGGAGTGCATGGTGGTTACTTTTACCATGCCCTAGGTTTGATTCTCGGCGTAAGTATTCGAGACGAAGTTGGCTAAAGGCGATACCAGAGCCATCATCTTTGTATCGCCCTGGAAAGTCGTAATGTTCGTAGCTGCTTTGTTGGAAGCTCAGGTCTGCACCTTGCTGCTCTTGCAAAAAGCCATAGCTTGGCTTTTTGAAGCTGTAATCTTTGAAAGTGAGGTGACTTGGCTCGCTTTGATGTTCAATTTTAAATTGGGAAACAAAGGGTTCACCCGATTGTCCGCCTGCCAAGCCATTGTGTAATACAGGCGCGCCATACTTGCTAATCAAAGCGCTGTCGTCAAAGAACACAACCGTATGTTTGCCATCGGCTTGTTCAATGTAATAGGTAATCCCCTCTTCTGCAGCGAGACGGTGCACAAACTCTAAGTCTGTTTCACGATATTGAACGCAGAATTCACGTTGAGAAAGGGATCTTTTTAGTGCAAAACTAAAATCCGCTACGCCCATCTCTCCCAGTATTTGGCTAATGATGTCTTGAACCGTCTTTAACTGGAAAATTCGACTGTTTTGACGTAACGATAGACGCTCAAGCGCCGGCACTAAAACTAGAGAATAAACGGTATGATGATGACCAATGTCACCTTGAGAAAACTGACGAATAATACCATTCACAAATTGAACGGGTTCGCCATTGCGTTTCATGGTCAGTTGGGCGGTTTTATCCACGACCTGTTGAGCGGTTATACCGGATTGTCGGCTTGCCAATTCAATGTTATAGCGAAAACCATAACAAGCCTGAGATACGCCAAAGCTCGAATCCGATAGCGATTCTTTACCTTGATAACCAGTAACCACAAATGTTTCTTCTGGTAATCCTTCAACGGTTAGGGTGAATGTTAACTTTGCCATCAACTGTGCCTTCTTAATATGAGAAACAAAGACCAGTGTGGGTGTTGCCACCCACACCGGTCTGACTGAACATCAAATCAATATTGATGAACAGACGAGGATTACGCCTCGATTGGTTTACGCCAGTCGTCAGAGCCAGACGTACCCGCGTTTACGTGATCCCACGTAATTTTGCGGTAAGAAAGCGATACTGTTACATTTTGAGTGAAGTCGTATTTCGCAGGATCTTGACAGTGAGGCATTTCACAGTGGATATCGACGATAGACGCGTTCTCTAGCTTGGTTGTGAAGAAGTTTTCTTGCTTACCTTCAATAGAGGTGCGGTACCATTTTAGCTCTACGTTTGTCATTTTCTCGCCTGATGCCAATGCGTTGTATAGCAGCGGTACCGCTTTGTTTAGACACACCGTGAACTTAAATGGTTTGTGAACACGTTGGCCTGAAGGTTGGCCAGATTGCGGGTCAGTTGGAACAGTAACGTTGTGGTCGAACTGTTGTACTAGCATCTCATCTTCATGACCTTCAACGAATGAGTCACCGATTGAATCTGCTGTACATGCACCAGCAGTGATTAGACCCTGAGTTTGACCTTCAATTGAGATATAACATGGAGTTGGCATTACTTAATCCTTAATTAGTTTAAAAACAAAAACATATATGAATGCAGTCAGTACTAATCAAGAGTCATGCCAAATTTATAATCTTTAAATACAGTCACTTAAAATGATATTACGCTCATCACAGGTAATAAATTACCCAGAGCGAGTAAATTATTGCTCAAAGGCAAGTAGAAATTTGCTTGCCTCTAAACTCGTTGCTTCTATGTCGGCATCAGCAAACAAAATTCCGCTCCTTATGGGTATGCATCTGAATTGGAAAGAATCCACCACACTTAAGAGTCACAATAAAAAGGAGAGATAAGTGATTAAGAAAAATAGGAGCAACACGACCTGCCAAATGCTGCCCTTGTTTCCTAAGTAATGAGACTAGCTCAGAATATCAATGCTCGGCTCTTCCAGATCCATTAGCATTTCTATATGGGTGGTGATATCCACTTTTTTCAGATTTTCCAAAAGCCACTTTCCACCTAAACAAGTCGCTGGAACAAACGCATATATTTCGTTTTTCGCTAAAGGGCCGAGCTTTTCTAAAGCTCGTTCAAACAGAGGTTCTTCATATTCGTCTACTTGGTCATGTCGATAACTTGAAGCGCTTTCAAAAAAAAGAGCCATGTCTAATTCCAACTCTTCTTCAGTTTGCTCTGGCATTTCTTCGACGTGCCACTGATGCAGTAGCCCTATCACCGGATAATAAGACATCACATTACCGCGCTTACTGTTCCAGATATCCAGATTTCCAAACGCCCCCCGGGCTATCACAAATGTTTCCGACGGGTCATCTAACTGACTAATCGCACATAGGCGCTCAACAATGTCTCGATAGTCGTTAGGGTTTACTGTCCAATACAAGCCATTGTTATACCCACACCAGCCATGACGCTCCCAATAGGCCAGCAGATTTTTAGGCAATACTCCGTCGTATTGTTCAAGAACCTCAGAGGGGACTGGTGTACTGCAAACGATGGGGAAACCACGATGCACGCCCATTGTATGCTCAAACTCCTCGAAAGCTTGCTGCATTTTTGCAGACCAATGAAATTTAAAGCTCATTATCTATTCCATATATTCACAGGTAACGAATTCATCCGCTTATTTTTAATAAACTAGTCAATGTATTCCCCCCAACGAACCCAACGCCCTGGCAAGTATTTTTCTCTGTTTTCTACGAGGTATTTTTCCCATACATCTATTTGAGCATCCTGCTTTTCCATATAGGCATCACAATCGAAAGGGAAATATTGTCCCGTGTACATGATAAGGTCTTCAAACAATGTATCTAATCGACTTCGTATCCCGTTGTACCGGTTGGTGCGAAGAATATAGAGTAAGTCAAACTCATGATCACGCTCTCCTGCTCCATCATAGCGCTTATTGATGTCTCTGATGGCTAACACGTTACTTTGAACATCAACCCATAACGATTGAAGATACGCTGATTCTGGGACTCGATCTTCCCACTCTTCTTCCTCTTCACCCTCAAGCGACAGAGTGTCCTCATACACTTCTAAAATGTCTTCAAAGTCAGGGTCATCATCCAACTCTTCAGGAAAGAACTCACACATTTTTTGAAAGCAAATTGCACGATAGACCGCATCCGAATGCTTGAGCTGACCGAACAACCAAGTTAAGGCACGTAAATTACCAAAAGAAACAATTGTATCTAAATAAGGATACCTAAGGTCTAAAGGTGTGGATTCGATAAACTGCGTAAACAAGTCCAAATCATCAGGCGTACCATAACGAGCTAAAGTATCGCCAAAGTTACTTTCAACCCCTTTTAGTGCTTTAACTCGTTCCCAAGCATCATGCTGTTGCAGTAATAGCAACTGACGAGTTAAAGTCTCTTTCCCACTCAGTCGCTCTAATTCTTTTATGAGCTGTGCCGATTGAGCGGTATTAAAGTAACCAACAACATCCCAAAAATCTCCTGGAAAACGAAACTTTCCTTCACGTACAAACAGATCTAAATGTTCGGCTCGGCGATTGCGTGAAATGTAGTTACTCACACGAAACAACCATCCCTCCTCTTTTTCACCTTTAGTTTTCAAATAATTAATAATAAAATCGGCTTCTTTGTCTTCCAAAAAATGAAAGCTTCTATGGTCCGTCCACTTAGAGGTTTTGAGCATAAGCATCTGATCAAGCACATCGGTATTTTGAGACAAATACACCACATGCCATGCTGCCGCTTGAAAATATCTATTGTATCGGTCGTTTACAAAACTAGGCACCGCCGCCACGATTTCTGGCTGAGTTGATAATTTTCGTACATAATCATCATAACGCTTTTGCGCATCATAAATCGCATCAAGCACACTATCATTATCATCCCGCATGCTTTCTAATAGTTCGTTCTGCTCTTGGTATAATGTTGCGGCGAATTCTAAGCTCGCTCTTGGCATAGTGTTAGCTCTCTATTTAGCTAAGGCGTGGCATTCTCTTTTCAAAGCACGTTGAATGAATTGTTGCCAGCCCTTTAACCGATGAACGGATTTAACTTGTCGTCTATTTATCCAAGTAATGAAACTAGCGCATGATATTAATATTCGGCTCTTCAAGATTCATTAACATTTCTATGTGGGTGGTGATATCCACTTTTTGCAGATTTTCCAAAAGCCACTTTCCACCTAAACAAGTCGCTGGAACAAACGCATACATTTCGTTTTCCGCTAAAGGGCCGAGCTTTTCTAAAGCTTGTTCAAACAAAAGTTCGTCATTTTCATCTTCTTGGTCTTGGTCATAGCTTGAAGCGCTTTCAAAAAAAAGAGCCATATCTAATTCCAACTCTTCTTCACTTTGCTCTGGCATTTCATCGGTGTGCCACTGATGCAGTAGCCCAATCACTGGGCAGAAAGACATGACATCACCTCGTTTGCGATTCCAAATTTCCAGATCACCAAATGCCCCTCTGGCTATCACAAAATTCTCCGACGGGTCATCAAACTGACTAATTGCTGATAAGCGCTCAATAATGTCTCGGTAGTCGTTGGGATTTACCGTCCAATACAAACCGTTGTTATACCCACACCAGCCATGACGCTCCCAATAGGTCAGCAGATTTTTAGGCAATACTCCGTCGTATTGTTCAAGAACCTCAGAGGGGACTGGTGTACTGCAAACGATGGGGAAACCACGATGCACGCCCATTGTATGCTCAAATTCAACAAAAGCTTGCTGCATTTTTGCAGACCAATGAAATATAAAGCTCATTATCTATTCCATATATTTGAGCATCCTGCTTTTCTGTAGAGGAATTTTCCTTTCCCATAATCAGCATTCACGTGCTTTTAATATAATAAATAGCGAACCTAATTGGTTCGCTATAAAAATATAATCAATTCATCCTATTGAATGATACTGCCGGAACTATCAATTTCCTGTTCTAATACAGCTATCTTCCAGCTAAGGTTGTTAAGCCGATCTTTAAGAATATCAAACTCTTTTTCAGCGGTTTCTAGCTCACCGTTTTTTATGAGTTCTTGAACATAATCCACACGCCCGTAGATTGGAGATAAGCTAATGGCAAAGGCCTCCAAGGATTTGGTTTGCTTTTGTAAGTCTCGCCATTTTCCACGCTTCGCTAGTAAGGAAATGTTAGCCATCTTAGTTCGAATGTCACTGAACTTAGCAACAAATAACTCGGTTTGTTCTAGTGCTACTTGCTGCTGCTCTGAAAACATTGCGTCGAGCTGTGTTGTTTTATCATCTTGAGGATATAACGTTTTAAGCAGTTGAACATGAGCCATCGCTTGTCGTTTGGAATCGGAGAATGATTCCAACATGTCGTGCTCTAGTGCTTCGCCATATAATGGAACAAGATCTTTTTGCCAACGTGCTCGTTGCTTGTCGGAAGACTGCTCAACAAACAACTTAGCCTGCTGCGTATCATTTATTTTGCTAATAAGCTGAGGCTGCCCATAAGGTGTAGAGTGGTACCATGGCCAACCTTTCCATCCGGCCAATACACCCACAACGACAGCACACGCCGCTATCGTTGACACGCCGAGTCCTTTTTGCCAGAACTTTAGCTTAGGTGGTTCACTTCGCTCCTGTTTCTTCAGCAAATTGTGGTATTGGGTTTCTATGCGGTCAATATGTTCAAAAAGCGCGAACCCCACTCCTTCAAAATCGACTTTATAGTCGGTACTTTGCTTCTCAACTAATTGGTGTAAACGATCGCAAAATCGCTCTGCTCGATACAGTTCACGGAGAGTACCGTGATCCGGTTTCAACGCTTTCAGCTCTTGGACAACACGCCCGTTGACCCAATCGAGAAGCTCTTTACGCATTTTGGCTGTTTTTGTATCACCGCCACTCTGATTCGCTAGACTACTGCTTAATAGCTCTAAGCCCGTAGCGAAGCCAGTCAAGCCTTGAGTCTTTAGACATGCCACTGTGTAGTAGCCGCACATCATAAAATCAATCCCAGGGCCACGTGCTAGCACTTCACAGTTTTCTTTAACTGCCTCCCAATCACTGCCACCAGCAATTGGGTTAAAGCGACGGTTGATTTCTTCTCTTACTCGGATGTAAGGCTCTAAGACTCGAATTGAGTCCGAATCCTGAGTTAGTCGAAAAAGCGCATTATCAATATAAATCACATTGGACATTGTAGATATCGTCCTGAAAAGGCCAGAGCGAATCACTCGCTCTGGCTCTTTGGGTTAGTAAAGTGTTTTAGACAACTTGAACGATTTGAATAAACGCTCAGTGAATGGGTTCGCATCTGCCTCTGAGTTAACGCGGTAAATCATCTCACCACCATCAACATCAAACTTAAAGTCGACTGAGGTTGGGCTTGCTGAAACAACCGACGCTTTGTCTAGCAGGCGGAAGAACGCCCACGGACCTTGAAGCTGAACACTGCGAGGTGACATGTTTGATTTGGTTGGAATCAAAGTCACTTTCGATACTGCAGAGTCTCTCAGTGTGTTAGGCCAGATCAGCTCTACGCTTTCACGCGGGCCGTGACTGTAAGCAAGGAATTGCCCGTCCACATTAAGCAAACTGCGACGCTTATTGTTGGTTAGGCTCATCGGTTCTACCGAGAAGTTCACATCCAATATGCCTTTTCTGTTGAAGAATGCTTCACGAATTTTCTGGGCTTGTTGGATCTGATCCAGCACTTCTTTACGAATGATCGATTGAGCAGAATCATCGGCTGTCACTGTAATGTTTTCTTCAATAAACATTTTCAGTTGGTTGTTGTAAAAGCTATCCAGCGTGCCGTTAGGAGCAAAGAAAGATTCGAAATCTTGTAGCGACGCGTCTTTCTTAGAACCTTGCGTAAATGGATAGCGCCCTGCCAGTTTGCTCTGGAATGGCGCATACACATCTTCTGTCCAGCGAACTTCCAAGTGCTTAATCGCCTCTTGCTTCACAACATACCAACTTTCATCTGCCAATTTCGCAAACATGCTGTCCATTGGTTTAGGCAAACCAGATGAGATTCGCTTCAACGTATAGATTGGGTCTGCGTTAATTAACTTAACTCGTGCTTTGGTAGCATCAAGGGCTGCCATTCCGACATCTGGCGCATCTTTAATAGCCGTTAAGTAGCTTTTAAGCTCGTCAACGGAAGCCAGAACTTCGTTGATATATGCTGGCTGGCCATCCACTTGAGTGAGCATCCCATTAAGGTCGGCAAACGGTGTCTCGATCATGGATGCGACTTTGTATTTTGGACTCTTCAACAACTCATTCTGTGCTGCGTCGTCTGCCGGTAACGTGGTAAATAGTTGGGTGTTATTGTCCAGCGTACGCAATAGACGCTGCATCGGCTCAAGGTTGCTGGTGAGATTTTCTAACACCATAACTGCGTCGTTGATGTCATTGAAATACTTCACATCAATTTCATTCAGCGCTGCACGCCATGTGTTTGTATAATCGGCTACGTACAAGCTGCGAATCTTATCTCTAAGCGCTTGTTTGTCGGCTTCACTAAATTGCGCGGTTTTGGTTTGCCCCAATACCCAACTGTCAATCAGCGCCAACTCTGAGACCGACTCAGACTGTGGCATGAAGAAATCTTCAAAGCCTCGTTTCGTCAGCATTTGCGGAATGTAAAGGCTCTCACTGTTCATCACGCGTTCTTCAAAAACCACGTCAAACACTGGGCCAACAAGACTTCTTAAGTTGACTGCTGGGCCTAGTAGCGTCTGAGCACTTAACTTCAAGTTTCGGTAAACACGCTGGTCGTTTGGCATTGTGCTTAGCTCGGTTTGTGCTCGTGCGATCACTCTATCGTAAGGCTTCATCACCGACTCAGCATCTTTGTCACCATTTAGGCGATCTGCCTCTAAGTCAGTATGACGCATTGCGTATTCGAGGTGCCCTAGCAAGTCTTCTTGAATTTTACGCTGACCTGAAAACTCTTGTTGCCAGTACTTGGCAAAGTAGTCGAGAACGTAATCTTGGTAGCGGCCACTCTTGTCAACTAGCATTCGATAGACTCTAAGTACTGCCAACTTCTCTTCGTCGGTTTGAGCTTGGTTTAGATCTACAACAACATCGGCCATCAACAGTGGCAGTAAGCGAGTCTCTAGTAAATTTAGGTACGTTTCCTCAACTTTCGGCCCGATGGTATGGCCTTGGTACAATCCAAAGTCTGATATGTACTTAGGCTTTTCTCGGAAGAAACCAAATTCAAGTGTGGCTTCACGGATCTGATTAAGAGGATCTAGAACATTTTGCTGCGATTTCAGACTCTTGTTACCACTAAACTGCTCTTTATATTGGTTAACTTTGGCTAGCACTTTATCCGCATGCTGAACGTTGCTCATGTAGTTACGGTGCCAGTTACCGACTAGCAGTACCGTCGCAATAGAACACGCAACGAAAGAAAGCATAAGCAGACGACGTTTGTTTCTCGCCACACGGAAGTTGTCGGATGCCAAGCCAGCTTCTGGATAAATTATGTGGGTGAACAGTTTCTCGGTGAAGTATACCGTGGAGTTTTTCGCTCTCTGCGCGGTGTTGATCGCATGAGATAAACCGTAACGACGCGAGGCTGCATCATCAAATGCATTGCTTGGGACACCTTGCTGATACACGGACGTAAAGTAAGCACCACGAACCAGAGCAGAGGTCGAGAACTGGTCACTTGCCAATGCTTCTTGGAAGAAGAGCTCTAGTATGTCTTTTAAGCCTGCGATCTGGCGCGTAAAGCTGTAAATAGCATTACGCTCTTCCAATGTCATTGGCGCAGATACGGTATGAGGCAACATGTCGTTAATACGTTCAACGAATTGCGTGTATTCAGAGACAAATTCTTCCAACCAAGAGTCTAGGTTATCAACGGAATCCATTGAAAAAGTAAAACCGAGCACCTCTTCTCGCTGCGCTTTTGTGTAATGCTTGAAGAAAGGTTCAAAGCCGTATAGTAAATCGAGTTTTGTTAGTGAGATGTATACTGGTAAACGAGTCGATAATGTCTCCATCAATTCACGTAAGCGGGCACGCAACAAATTTGCATATGCTTTACGCTCTGATGCGGTTGCGGTCGCCAAATGCGAAACATCTAATGCCAATACAATACCATTAAGCGGTCGACGACTACGCGTACGCTCTAACCAATTAACAAAGTGTAACCACAGTCGACGCTCCATCTCACCGTTGTTTTCTTCGCTTCGGTTACCTTGTGTTAGCAACTCTCCGTCAGGGTCGATCAAAACCGATTCATCCCCTACCCACCAATCAAATGAGTAAGGGTTTTCGCTTTTCTGGCCCGAAGCACGCATTACTGATGAGAATACGAAATTTTGACCCGAACGGTTGATCAAACTTGTTTTGCCGGCATTCTCTAACCCGAGGACAAGGTACCAAGGTAATGCATACAAGTAGTTGTGCTTGTTCAGGCTTTGTTTCATGTTTACCATGACCTGATTCAGCTCAACTTCTTGGCGCTCTTCATAGACTTTGATTGGATCTTGACGCAGTTTCTCTTCGCGTACTTGCTCCGCTTTAAATCCTTGTAATTTACGCCACTGCCAGACGCCCCAAATCGCTAATGCGCCTAGAGTAAACAAGCTACTAGCAACAGCGCGAGCCGTAATGGACTCCAGCGGCCTTTGCTCCGCAATAACTAACCATGGTCCTGCCCACCAAATGGCAACGTTCAATAATATGAACGTTGTGAATAGCAAAATAGGCATTGCCGCAGCAAGCCCAGGTTTAAGCCGTTTTACTATTCCGACAATAAATTTCCACATGAATTGTGTCCTTGTTTACTCTGACGTTGTATATCTTTGTATTTGTTCAACCAAACTCGGCTCCCAGTCAGGAACGGTGAGATTTTCGATCTGACTATTGAGTGTTTGATATTGTTCTTTTGCCATTGCATCGAGATGGTTGGTGCGCATTAGATCAGCCGCCAAAAGTCGCCAATAAAACTGGTCTCTTGGCTCGACAGCGCTGACTAGGCCATCATTCAACATGGAAAGCGCGACGGCGATGCCACCTTCTTTTGCCAACTGAAACGCTTCTTTACGTTTTTCCTGCCAATCTCCCCCAACAGACTGACCTGATGAGCCGTCAGCTTGACCAACGTTGATTAACCACTCTTTCACACTTTCTGAAACGAATGGTTCACCACCTTTAAACTTCAGTTCGAATAAAGAAGGCATGCGATTGAGAAAGTTTTGCGTTTCTTCCACTATGGCTTTGCACCAGTCTTCTTTACCTAACTGTTTGGCAATGGTATGGCTCATGAGTTGACCCTCAAACCAGTAGGGAGCAAGCGTCAGGCTTTGTTCTACTTTTCGCCATAGAGCAAGGTCTGGGTGACGAAGCTGATCTTGATAGTCTTTTACTCGATCAACCTGCATCCCACGAAGCATGGTTTCGCCATCTTGTTTATGATCTGGTAATGAAGAAATACTGCCCCATACGGCGAAACGTCTAAGTCGAATCGCCAACGCAATTCCGTAATCCTGTTCGGAAAGGAAATCAGCCACTTTCAACAGTGTTTGTTTAGCCGCTTTATCGCTTGAGTGATCCACCACAACACTAGAAGATGATGGAGTGACAGATGCCGGTGCAACTTGCTCGGTTTTCGCCTCACTCTGCGCACTTTGTTCCGTTACTCGTTGGCTTTCTTCAGCACGAGAAAGCTCTCCTTTCACTCGAACCACGACAGAGTCGACTAGCTCTGAGGTAAGTTCCAGTTTCTCAATCGCCTCTTGCCATTCTGCTACGGCTTTTTGTAACGCTTGGCGATCTGTTTCGTCTAACGTGGAGAAGTCAAACTTATCAATCACTAAAGTAAAGCGTTGGGCCATTTGGCTGAAAAACTTTCTCCTTGGTAAGTTCCCCCTTGGTCCCGGTGCTGGAAAGCTCTCGTTCCAATAGTGACTTATAAACTCCCCCATTACTTCAAACGACGTAATAAGGCGCATTGGCGTGACTTGATTGTGTAAACACTGGAGTAAATAAACGAGCAGTTTAATATCTTTGCTCTGCTCTCCAAGAAGCTTCAGCGTGCTGTGCTCAACTTCATCCCACTGGACCGATGCATGTGCAAGCGAGCCAACTTTCATCATCTGATCTTCGACAAAGTCAAAAAGGGGATGATCGACAAGTCGTTCGCCTACCGGGCTATCATTACTGATCGGTTTAGCGATACATTGGCGGTATTCGGTAATTTCCATTTGTCCTCCTACCAACCACAACGTTCGCGTAACGCTCGAAGGCCATGCTTTAAGTCACGAGTGTTAAACTGAAGGCCATCAGCGAGATCTGAATTGGAGCGCAGCGTCAGATATGAGTCATTCCCAATGCGCTTCATCATGTCGATTGCAGGTAACCCCCGCGCCGACGAAAACAACACGCCATAGTCATCACTACGCCAATATTGCATCGCTCCACGAACAGAAACTTGGATACGAGCATCGGCCGCTTCTTGAGGCAACGCTAATTCAACACGGCTCAAGTTGTTGATGCAACTGAGCAGAAGCACTGGCGCGTCTTGCTCTGCAAACGTGGTATTTTGAGCAGGTAAAGCGACCCAAGCACTCCCATCTTTGCCTTCACCTTCAACAACTAAGGCCCACCCCTCTCCGGGCTCTAGACCATCACGAGCCTCGATCGCCCGATTCCACTCAGAAGGGTAAGGGTTATCAGCAACGGGGGTAGTATGCTCTTCTAATGGCGTCGCGAAGACACCGTCAAAACATGCAAGGCGGTCTAGGCGCGCTGGTATCTCTCGGCACTGATTCGCCTGCTCTACCAATGTCTCGGTTTGATTTGCGAAACTGTCCGAGCTAACGCTAAGGCAACTGGATGCAACAATTACTGCTACAAGGCACTGTTTCATGCTTTGATCTCCAGTTTTTGACACTTGTACGCCAGCGTCCGTTTTGGAATGCCTAGGCTTTTTGCTGCCTTGGCACGATCACCAGAGAAACGCGTTAACCTTTCGGTAATAACGGTGGCTTCAAAGTCGTTGATGGCTTGCTTCAAGTCATCAATAACCGCAAAGTTAGGCGTATAACTTTGTTCTTCAATAGAAAGTACTTGCTCCGGAACAGAGGCAGAGTCCGATTCAGCAACGGGTTCAAGATTACGCATTAAGTTTAAACGGTGAACAAAGCAACCCGCTTCGATTTCTGTTCCATCTAGTGTTTGTGCACAACCAAACTCCACCAGATGCTTTAGCTCACGGACATTGCCCGGAAAATCATACTGTTTTAAACAATCCAGTGCTCGATAGTTGAGCCCACGAATGCTTGTGCCGTGTTGCTGGTTAAACATGCGTACAAAGTGACTACATAGCAAAGCCAAATCGTCTAATCTAACTGACAAGTTAGGCAATGAAATCGGGTACTGGAACAGTCGATAATACAAGTCTTGTCGGAAGGTTTTCTTTCTTACCTGCTCGATCAAATTGACATGTGTTGCTGAAACCAATCGAAAATCGGAGCTCTGCTCTTGCTTTCCACCAAGAGGGCGAAATGTTCGAGTTTCGAGTACGCGAAGTAACTTTGCTTGAAGCGTCAGGGGCATGTCACCAATTTCATCAAGAAATAATGTGCCTCCGTCTGCTTGTGCGATGAGACCTTGCTTATCGGTATCTGCACCGGAGAATGCACCTTTACAGTAACCAAACAACTCACTCTCTAGGAGATGTTCAGGGATGGCGGCACAGTTAACAGCGACCATTGGTGCAGACTGACGAGATGAAAGCTCATGAACAGCGGCAGCAACAAGTTCTTTCCCTGTCCCTGTTTCACCTTGAACCATTATGGAAAGCTGAGAGTTTGCTGCAGATACGATTTGCTCTCTCAACTTTTGCATTGCCGCACTTTCCCCGATTAACGTGGTTGCCAAGCTATTTGCCATCATTCGTTGCGCTGAGTCGCGTTGTATATCATAAAGCGACTCTTTCATTTCCATACGAGTTTGCTCTTCACGTTCCATTTCCGTGAGCAATTTCCATTGCTGCGCAAACACATCAACAAACCTTATGAAGCCCGTGTCTTTAAGTACGTTTGAGACCGTGTGGTTTTCTCCAATCATCAGCAGTATCGAATGGACTTGTCTATCACCCATTGGCAAAGGCTGCACACAAACTGAATCAAACATTCCAACGTTCTCGACCAGTTCAGAGAACGCTCGGTTTGAACGCCAGAAAATCAAGTCTTCTGCGGTAAGGTGCATCGTTTTAAGTGATTGCAGAACATGTGCAAATGGGGCATCGAAATCAGTTACTGACCATGCGTATTGGCGCTGAGAGTCATGCGGAACCAAATTGCGACCATCTGACGACGGTAACAATAAAAAACTGTCCCTTAGTTTCATGCCTTTATTAAGCAAATCGACAAAACGCAACGCGAGCAGGTGGGGTTTTCTTATCCCCACCAATTCGGTAGCAAACGCCAACCATTGACTCATGGTTACTCTACCTCCCCGATAAACTCGCCATCCGATGCGGCAAGGCGAATGCGATGAATCGGCTCTCTTTCGGCTAGCTTATTAAGGAGAGCAAGCGATACTGGTGGTAATAGCTGACCTTCGATGATGGCCTCAAGCATACGAGCACCATTTTCGCTACGAGTTGCTCGGCTTAGAATTTCGTCAATTAGACCTTCACCTATTTCCATCTCTGCGTTGTAGCGAGACTTAAATAGCTTCTCTAGGCGTGTTAGCTTGCCGCGAACAATTTGATCAAGTACTTCTTTACCTAACGGAAGGTAAGGAATCACTTCCATACGAGCTAATAGTGCAGGCTTGAAGAATGCTGCCAGTTCTGGATATAGCGCATCATCGAGTTTTTCTTTGTCTTCTGCGTAATCCACTATGGTTTGGTAACCAAGGTTAGAGGTTAGGAAAAACACGATATTTTGACAGTCGATCAAGCGGCCTTCACCATCGGCAAGTTCACCTTTATCAAAGCCTTGATAGAAGATGTTTAATACTTCTGGGTGTGCTTTTTCTACTTCATCCAAAAGGACAACTGAGTAAGGCATTTTACGGATGGCTTCGGTTAATACACCACCTTCACCGTAACCAACGTAACCTGGAGGTGAACCAATTAGGCGAGATACAGTGTGTTTCTCTTGATACTCCGACATATTGATCGTTGTTAAGAACTGCTTACCACCATATAACTGCTCGGCTAGCTGAACAACGGTTTCTGTTTTACCAACACCACTTGGACCAACAAGTAAGAAAGCGCCTTTTGGTCTGCCAGGGCGACGTAAATCAGCACGAGCGGTTAGCAAGTGGCGATGAATGCGCTCAATTGCGATATCTTGCCCTTTGATCGCCTCTCCTAGTGTTGCTGTAAGGTGAGTGATCTTGTTCAGCTCATTAGTATTCATCTGATCAACCGGCACACCAGTCCAATCGGCGATAACCTCTGCGATTTGGTCTGAATCAACTTGGGGATACATCAAACGTTGATCATGTGCAATCGCGTCCAGTTCACCGTATTTCTCTTGCAGCTCAGTGTAAACATGCTCGGTTTTTTCCGCGTCTTGTTCCTCTGCTTTGCTCAGGGACATGAGTTCAGCACGTAACTCGATGATCGATTCCACCAGTTCTTTTTGGTGCTGCCAGCTTTCTGTGAGTTCAGCTTTTTCTGCTTCATCTACCATTTCTTGCGTGCGAAGAACATCAAGGCGCTCTACATCGACAGTCTGCCCAAGGTACTGGGCACGCTCCAACATATCAATTTCAAGCTGGCGCTGGTGACAAAGTGTTTCTAGCATCGCTAAACGTTTAGGCGGCGTTGTCATGTTGATCGCAATACGTGCACAGGCAGTATCGAGCACATCAATCGCTTTATCTGGAAGTTGACGTCCTGAGATGTAGCGAGCAGACAGTTCCGCCGCTGCTTTCAAAGCGTCATCAGTGATTAATACATTGTGTGCTTTCTCATACACACCATTTAGACCACGTAAAATATCAACGGCCTGTTCGATACTAGGCTCATCGAGTTTTACGAGCTGGAATCGGCGAGTTAGCGCAGGATCTTTTTCAAAGTATTTTTTGTATTCTTTCCAAGTTGTGGCGGCAACAGTGCTTAGCTCACCACGTGCTAGCGCAGGCTTGAGAAGGTTAGCGGCATCACTACCACCTTCTTGGTTACCTGAACCGATAAGTGTATGCGCTTCATCGATAAATAGAATGATTGGCTTTGGCGAGTCCTTAATGGCATCGATAACACCTTTAAGGCGTTTTTCAAATTCACCTTTAACCGAAGCACCCGCTTGCAATCGGCCCAAATCTAATGAATATAACTCTACGTTTTGTAGTTGAGTCGGCACATTACCAGCAACCACGCGTAAGGCTAGACCTTCGATCATAGCACTTTTACCAACCCCCGCATCGCCGACAACAATAGGGTTATTTTTGCGACGGCGGCAGAGGATATCAATCATCAGATTTAGTTCGTTTTCACGACACAATACTGGGTCAAGTTCACCCTGACGTGCTTGCTCTGTTACGTTGGTACAGAATTTACCAAGTGGCGTTTCTGCAGCATTTTGAAGTGGTGATTGACGCTGCTCACTTTTGTTCTCAACGGCAGTTTCTGCTGATTCGTTTAATATTAACGCGAAGTTTTTCTTTAAGCTTTCTCGGTTGATGCCTTCGAAAAGAGCAATCAGTTTGAAAGGAAGATAACGGTCAACTCGAGTTAGTGCAGCAAGAAATACTGCACCAGAGCGTAACTCATTTTGTTCTAGCTCTGTGGTTGAGAGAAGCCATGCTTCTTGAAGCAACTCAACGAGTAGTGGGGAAAATGCAGGATAAGTATCAAGCACTTGCTCGCGACTGTACGTCTCGACAATTGCTTGCTTTACCGTTTCTACTTCCAACCCAGCTTGTTTCAGAATTAGGCGAACATCCGATAGTGGGTTATCTAGAAGCACATCTAAATAGTGCTCTAGTGTCACTTCTGGATGTTGGCGTTCAATACAAATCGAAGCCGCTTGCTCTAAAGCTAATTTACTTTGAGCGTTAAGTTTTGAGATAAGAGTTGGTAATTCTATACGGATCACAACGTACCACCTAGCCTAATTATTATTAAAGTATTTGATTTAATTGATTTAAAACGTCGCTTGATTTGTTATGCAGTACGTATGTGTACCCCAAAAACAGCCCAGCCCAGAGAACGACGAACCCTAGGAACACCGACCAAACCGGAATTTGTCGACTTAACTTATATTTGGCACGAACGACATGTTCAGTCGCGCTAGTAAGAGCTTGAGGTTCACGTTCGTCAAAGCTACTCAGAATATCGTGCAGACGTGTAATCACCTTTTCGCGCTCTGCATGACCACCTTCCATAACGCGGTATTTTCCTTCAAAGCCCAAAATCAAGCAGTGATAGATAAACTCGAGTAAAGATTTGTATCGCTCCGGCTCGCCCTCTAAACGATTTAGAATGGTAAATACTTTTTCACCACCCCAGGTTTCATTATGAAAGCGCGATAGCATCGAATGCTCTGCCCATACGCTTGACGCTCCCCACTCAGTGCCCATTACAGACTCATCCAGACATGCACACAAAATGTAGCGATACGCCATTAAGATGGCATGCTCATAGCCTTGCTCTGACAGCTCGATTTCTATCGTTTTGATTTCTTCGACTGTTTGACGATAAATGAGGTCGATATTTTCACACTCAGTAAGTGAGCGAACTCGTAGCGAAAGGCCAAACAAGGGTGTGGCTGCATCGATCAAAGGGTTTGGGTTGTCGCCACGAAGTTGAAACCAGTAGTCTTGGTCGTGGTTGATTTTTTCCACATCGTCAAACAGTAAGCTCGACAATGGGGAGTCTTTTTTGGTTGGCTCCATGTTTAACTCCTGATCGCCCAGAACTGAAGGTCTAGATCTTCAAATGCACCAGCTACATGGAACGCAAAACCACTAGAATGGTTCAGCATTGACCACGCAGGGCTTGTTTTGTCCAGCTGGTAATATGTATAACCCGCGTGATATGGAAGCTGGCGAGGAGCGACCGGTAGTGACGTTAGCGGAATACCCTGAAGCTGAAGTGAGATCAGCTCGCGGATCTTCTCCACTGAAGACACTTTGGTTTGCTGCGTGAACAAACGGCGTAACTCGTCTAGTGGCATTCTTGCTTTGACAGCAATAATGAACTCCGCACTTTCCATCAATTGAGGATCGTGGATCGGTGCAACCATTAATCCGTACTTGCGTTTTTCTAGTTGGATTGAGACCGCTCTTGGTTCCAATACAACACTCAAACTCTGACGTAAGTTTCGAATCAATGGTTGAAATGATTGACTCGGTAAATCGTGACTGTAACTTGGCAAGCTTGGTGGCAATCGACTTTCATCTGTAAATGTAGCAAGCTCACCACATACGGTTGAAAGACACTCAAACAACCGCTCTGGATGCAAACTTCTAAGCTCCGCTAGATGTTTCATCTGAGGTTGTAATCGGTTAAGCGCCTGCAACAGCATGAAATCGGACACATCTGCAACGCCGCCTTGAGACGGTGAGCTAATGCGTTGTGCGATGTTTTTTGCTCGTTCCCTCATCAATCCCGACATTTCGTTGATGAAACGATGCAATGAGGACATACCAACCACATTCAAGTGGCACGGGATAAAGTCTGGATCCAATACCACACTTCCGTCTGGGCGTTTCTCTAAAATACGGCCAATAGCGATTGATGCGTAAGAGCTTCTGTCTTCTCGCTCTAACATGATCTGCATACGAATCGGTGATACCTCTACTGTAGTGGTGTCACCTTGTACGCTGTGCACATCACGAACTTCTTGGCGACGACTCACATAACGTCCTGTGCCTCGCTCTTCCGGCCAGTTTATCTCCATCAAGGATTCACTACGTAAAGGGACGGCAAGGTAAACGATTTGGTTCGCGAGCGACGCATCATCAACTTCTAGAGCGTCGGGCATATGGTCTTCTTGAGGAATACGGAAGACTGTACCATCAGGCATCACCCCAACAGCTCGCTCAATTGCAATACGACCAAACGATAAGTACTCAGGGTTTAATGACAACTCGGAAACACCGTATAAGTAACGACTAACGGAGCCTAGACGCTCATCGATGCAGTACTCTGTATATCTCTGTTGTTGCTGGAAGTGCTGAGGCTTAATGAACAAGCCCTCATTCCAGATCACTCGGTTACGCGCAAACATCGTATGCTATTCCACCCTGTCCAATTTTACGTTGTAATCTTTAAACATCATGAGCAAGTGGTATTCCCTGCCCTTATTCAGTATTTTGACGGCTTTTTTCCATTCACTGAGCTCTGGTTCAGCAAAATGGGCCATCACTCCGATGTAGTTGGTTTCTTCGTCGACTTCAAAAGCATCGATGAATTTGAACTGTTCAGGTAGCAACACGTAGTCGTAAATTTTGACGAAGTTACTTCGAAGCGCTGTTTTGTAGTCTTTTTTTAGCTGGTCATAGTCCGCTGACATAAACATCGAATCGTCTTTTAATTCGAATACCTGAATCTCTACTGGTGATGATTCACCCCAAATGTTGGGGTTGACCAAATCATCACTGACCAAACTGAACGTCAATTTTGTTTGTGCTTTCGCGGGTTCATAAGGTTCCGGCGCGCTACTGCATGCGGTCAGCATCAGTAATGAGCACAACATCCATAGCACTCTTATCACGGCTATAGCTCCCGTTGCTTTTCTCGAATTTTTCGGTCGTATGACTGCTCAAAGATTTCCCAGAACAGTTTCTCGAACCCTCTCTGGCGGTTGGAAGTTAATTCGCGGTAGTAGTTGCAATACATCTTCCAAGCCCACTCATCACTTGTTGTTTGCGTCGTATCAGTGGTGCGTTTGTAGTGATGAAAGCGACGTAGCATCACCTCCGGAGAGAACGCAGTTAAAATCTGACTCAACGCGTCTGCGGTTGCATGCTGCATTGCTTCGTTGTGATCGCGCACCGTTTTGAGGCTTTCTGCTATCGCCGCAGGTGCTGATAAGTGCACCAAACTTTTGTCTGCGTCATAAAGAGTTTTAACCGTTTCTTCATATGACAGTCCTAGGCGCAGTGGGTTATCTTCGATAGGTTGAAGGTTTCGGTTTAGCGTTCCGAAGCGCCCCTCGCTCACCTGTTGATGCAAATCAAGTAAGCCGCGCACACATGCTTGAAGAGATTCACCCATTTCTTGTGACAATAAATGCATTCGAGCCATATTGTCTTCATCACTCAAATCCACCCCTAAACCGTCAAGCATTGGGCCCGTTATAAGGTGGTTAGTTTGTGTATTACTATGGTTAAATGTCTCTGTCTGTGGCTGGATGCTCTTTGCCACTTCCTCTTCTAACAGATCCAGTACTTTTTCATCCATTGTGAAACCTTCTGATACGTTGCTATCGTTGTTATTTAGTTGGGTGGGCTGTGCCACAGATTGAGAAACGTTGGTTCGCTCTTCTTTATTCGAGGGTTTCAATTTGTTAAAACCAAAACCTAAAATTTTCTTGAGACGAATAGATGATGTCATTTCATACTCACTATCCGCTTGTGGGGTAAACGCAACTTCATGTAATCCCAAATCCTCATCCGGCACTAATGATTGCTTGGGTAATTCTCTTGGCTCAGGATCTGGTTCAATTAACCTGTTTTCGTTGGCTTCTTGAGAGCCCATTAATTCATCAAGCGCGTTTAGTGGGTCAGCATCGATACCTTCACTTTCCAGTTCAGGCTCTTCTTCGTATGCCAAATCAGAAAGTAGATCTTCGTCTTGTGAGGTAAACAGCGCGTCCAATGAGCCATGCTGTTCCTCGACTTCATTAGCGTTACCAAATAGGATGCGCAATTGATACGGCCCAATGGAAACTTCGTCTTTATGATTCAGGCGAGCTAACTGGCCTTTCCCTAGCGGTAAGTGAGCACCGTTGACGTACGTGCTCCCGCAAATATCTTTTAGGCAATACGCTCCATCGAGTACAACCACTTCACAATGCTCTGAGCTTACTTGTCCATCCGAGTCGGTGAGTCGCCACTCTGATGTCGTCGCCGCGCCGATAATCCCGCCAGTTTCCTTCCATGTATGCTGAGCCGACAAACCAGATTCCAAACGCTGCGCGTTTGTTACTAATAAAGTCAAAGATGGCAGTTTTGGTTTATTCATGGTTATTGCCTTACCTGAATCAATACGTTTTTATTCGTTGTGTCGCTTCCAAGGAACGAGGTCCAACCCAGTGCGACACCTTGTTCTGGATGTAAACAAAAATCAGGGGCTTCACTCTCTTTCATCGTCAGTTCAACGTCATAGGCCATCTGCTCTCGTAAAATAAACTCGACCAACTTACACAGTGGCTGATGCTCTTTCCCAGATGGCAAGAAGTCTGCGAAGCGTTCCTGCGTTAAATTACCGATACAAATGACAAACTTGCCACTACAATCAACAACCGATTCACCAATGATTGAATCAATGCCAAGGCTCGCATTCTGCACGCCTAAACCTAATTGCTGACTTTTATCAATAAGCACCCGTCTTCTCACCCATTGCCTGATAGTGACATCTTCTAAGTCGAAACAATGGGCGATGATGCCTGCCACAACCTGTGGTGAGCGACTTCGACCAGCCAGCGTGCCTGCATACGCCAACATTTTGCACCAGTTAATCGGTGTTTCACCTCGAAGGTCAGGATCACCTAGTCCTACCAAGGCGAATAGCTGTGCAGAGAACTGGTCCTGTGCTCCCGCTTGAAAGCGAACGTAATAACGGTACTTTCGCCACACTCGATAAACGAGGTTGATCAAGCGGTTATTAAAAAAGTCTAAAAATGGCTGTTTAAACCCACCAGCTTCTTCCGTTGCTAACTGCTCCAAAATAAAGCTCGGTAAAGGCGATTGAGCTCCGGAAAGTCCAAAAAAGTTGGTTAAAAGCACTTGCCTTTCATCGTGTCGTGTTTCTAACGCCTTTACATCACATGGCGAAAACCCCAGACTTGGGTTTGCACTAAACACGAGGCGGCAGTGTCGCTCCCATTCTTCTGACTCTGGGTTTAAATCATTGAGTTTCTGCAACAATTCAACTAGTTGATAGAAACTGTATTCTCTAACTTTGGCTGACAGCTCACCCGTTGGGGGGTGAAATTCTTCACCGTCTAAATCAACGGCTGCATTCCACTCTGGGTTCCCCATGTGTATCTCTCTTTGTTCGTGACGTTCACCACGACGAGTTCGTGGAATGAGTTAATGCTGGCGTAGAGCGCAAAGAAGTGACTCAGTACCGTGCCAAACAAAAATAAGTCTCCTTCCGAGCCAAATCCGTTTTGGTCAATATGTAAAGTCGACTGTAGCCCTCGAACAGGTAAACCTCTTAGAATTTTGTCGACCGGATGAGACTCGATTTTTACGATTCCGTCTAAACGCATGCGAGCAACTCGTTCTGCCTGACGATCAACAAGCGCTCTAAAGTCGTAGGCTCTTAGGACGCAGCTCAGTGCCTCTTTCGACAATAATGACAGGTAGTTGAGTGACAAGTTGGAAATCAGCGTCCATAGCAAACTGCCATCTAGAACGGGTCTAAGCGATTGCGACGGGACGGTTATATTCTGGAATGTCGCAAATGGTGGTGAAGTATCGGTTGCAACACAAATATCACCCACTCCTAGCTCTAGTGGCAATAGGCGATTCGTACATGTAAGTTTAATTGAAACCGCTTCATCAACACCGACAGCAGATGTTTCATCTCCTCGAATAAACGAAATAAATGAATCAAATCCATCGCCTCGGATGCTTTCCTTCACTCTCGTACGGTAGTAAAGAGCTTGGCGATTACGTACACGTTCTACTTCGTGTTGAAAGCTCTCGAAAGACTCATAAACTCGCTTTGCACCTCTGATGCGTCTGCCTTCGGACTCTGTATCTTGCCAACCGACTACACTGTCAACGCTGAAAATCTCATAATGCGCAGGATAGCGACTAGAGGGGAAAATCCTGTACTCAGTGCGACGGCCGTTTAAGTCGACCGGATCTGCGTCATGTCTAAATAAATTGATAATAGGAGTGCAATAAAGTTGGAAGTTATCCTTTCTGACTCGCGTATCTGCTGGCAACGTTTTAGAAAAATGAATATTTAACGTAAATTCACCCGTAACAGATTTTGGTAAAGCGCTAGCAAGACCTTTCACGTCGAAAAAGTGGAATGCCTCGGGGAAAGATAAATACTCTTGTAAGATTCGGTAGCCGTCGTAGACATTTTTAGGGTAAGGCAACAGTGCTTGCTCGCTATCAAAACCGACTGTGGCAAATGCGTCAGCAGGTAGTGCAAACTCAACACCGTCAACTTCAACGGTCATTTTTTGTAGGTAATGGTGTAGCCACAAATACAAAGTTTGAGAGCTGTATTTGTCTCCGCCTAAGTAAAAGCGAAGCGTGCCAAGTTTGGCATCTCCTGCTGTCATGTCTCCTGTCATAGCAAGAGAGAGCTTTATGGTGGTTGCTTCACGAGTGTGCTCTGCGCTTACATCTTCGCATTGAAGTGGATAAAGCTCGACATCTCGACATGTTTTAAAATGGCAAGGCGTCCCAAATACAGGCTTGCTATCCAACTGAGTGCCACGAGTTATTACCTGCTTTTCGCTGACGCTTTTATCTGGCGCGAAGGCGACAACGCTCATACTAGGAATAGGACGCAAGTAGTTAGGCCAAAGCATATTAATAATTGAATGAGTAAGCTCTGGGAATTCGTCTTCTACTTTTTCACGCAGGCGTGCAGTTAGAAAGGCAAAGCCCTCTAGCAAACGTTCAACATCAGGATCTGTTGTTCGGCCATGAAGAAAGCGTGAAAGCTGAGGGTGGATTTCTGTAAACTCTTTCCCTTGCTCTTTTAGAAACGCGAGTTCTTCTCTGAAATACTTGTCTTGCGTCATAAAGGTTAAAACACTCGATATTTTCTGTTTTGATCCAATAACAGACTGAACTGGACTTTTTCGTGTAACGCTTCGCTATTAATCGTCGCGATAATATGAAACCTAAGAGTTAACGGATTGAACGTATCTTGTTCTGCGTTTACGACCACATGTGTCAGGCGAGGCTCATAACGCTCCAAACAATTTTGAATCGCGAGCTTGATACGAACTGATAAATCTAAGGTTTCGAGCGTTGCATCGTTAAAATCTACTAAGCCCAGATCCGGTGCACTTTGAGAACCACCGATCCGAGAGTTCAAAATGTTTGATACATTACGTTTAATTGAGTCGAGTACATCTGATGCGTCTGGCCCTTGGGTCAAAGACATCGGTTTGGCGTTGGCTTCCAAACGTTCAAAAAAGCCAACACCAAATGCACTCTCTTCAGGTGCTATGTGCGTCATAATCAAGCTTGATCTAGACGACCTACCAAAGAAAGCTCGAAGTTCGCACCCATGTATTTAAAGTGAGGACGAACTGAAAGCGATACTTGGTACCAACCTGGGTTCCCCTCAACATCAGCAACTTCAATACGAGCTGCACGTAATGGGCGGCGACTACGTACGTCTGCTGGTGGGTTCTCCTGGTCAGCCACATATTGCTTAATCCAAGTGTTTAGTTCACGCTCAAGGTCTTGGCGCTCTTTCCATGCACCAATTTGCTCACGTTGCAGTACCTTAACGTAATGCGCTAGACGGTTGATGATCATCATGTAAGGAAGCTGAGTACCCAGTTTGTAGTTGGTCTCAGCTTCTTTACCTTCCTTAGTATTCGGGAAGATCTTTGGTTTTTGAATTGAGTTCGCAGAGAAGAATGCTGCGTTATCACTACCTTTACGCATAGTAAGAGCGATAAAACCCTCTTCTGCCAATTCAAATTCCTTGCGATCTGTGATCAGTACTTCTGTAGGAATCTTGCTTTGCAGCGCACCCATTGATTCAAATACGTGTACAGGCAAATCTTCAACGGCACCACCGCTTTGTGGGCCAATGATGTTTGGACACCAACGGTATTTCGCAAAGCTATCAGTTAAGCGAGTCGCAAACGCAAACGCAGTATTACCCCACAGGTAATGCTCGTGAGAGCTGCTTACATTTTCTGTGTAGTTAAATGATTTGATCGGGTTCTCTGTTGGATCATAAGGAACGCGTAATAAGAAGCGTGGTGCTGTCAAACCTAAATAGCGTGCGTCTTCAGACTCACGTAGAGAACGCCATTTTGTGTACTTCGGACTTTCGAATGTAGACTTCAAATCTTTGATGTTTGGTAATTCTTCAAACGAATCAATACCAAAGAACTCAGGGCCAACACTCGAGATGAATGGAGCATGAGACATTGCACCCAATGCACCCATGTACTGTAAAAGTTTCATATCAGGTGTTGATGGCGAAAATGCATAGTTACCGATAATCGCGCCTGTTGGTTCGCCACCAAACTGACCATAACCTGACGAATAAACATGTTTGTACAAGCCCGCCTGACATGTTTCAGGAGCGAATTCAAAATCTTCTAGCAATTCATCTTTTGTTACGTGCAGAATTTCCACTTTGTTATTCTCGCGGAAGTCTGTGCGATCAATGAATAACTTAAGACCACGCCATGAAGATTCCATTTGCTGGTAGTCTGCGTTGTGAAGGATCTCATCCATCTGCGCGCTGACTTTCTTGTCCAGTTCAACCAACATTTGGTCAACCAAAGATTTGTTTACTGGCTCTTCTGATTGTGGAGAACCCAGTAAGTTTTCAATAAATGCAGCAACACCTTTCTTAGCGATATCATAGCCATCTTCACTAGGAGCAATGCGCGTTTGCTGCATGATCTCGTCTAGCAGGCTACCTTCCGCTAACTGGGGGGTTTCCAATACCGATTCAGTTGTAGACATTAAGTAAATCCTAAATTTTGATTAGTAACGAATATCGTTCAATTAAGCTTGAGGCTCTTCTTCTTTTTTCTCGCCGCCGACCAAGTTCAACTCAGCCAAAAGCTTTTCACGAGACTCTTCTGAATTCAGAAGTGTTTGAAGACGATCACGGAAAGCTGGAATATTGCCAAGAGGACCTTTTAGCGCAACCAATGCTTCACGTAACTCAATTAGTTTTTTTAATTCAGGTACTTGTGATGCCACTGCATCTGGTGAGAAGTCCGCTAGAGATTTGAAGTTCAGCTCAACTGGGAGGTCAGCGTTTTCATCATCTACGAGCTTGTTTTTTACTGTTGTAGAAATATGCAGCTCGCTTTCACGCATTACAGATTCAAAGTTGTTTTTATCAACTCGTACTGCTGAACGCTCTTCAAGCGGTGTTTCTTCTGGATGTCCTTTAAAATCACCCACTACGAGCGTTTTTAAAGGAAGTTCAATTTCAGCCTGTGCATCCCCTGTAGCCGGAATATATTTAATATTAATCCGCTCTTTAGGAGCTACACTTCCTTCTTTAGACATATGAAGTCTCCGATACCTTATGCCAATCGTTGTCGATAAAAATGTCAGTTCGATAAAGATCTGACTATGAATTTAAATAAAAAACTATCTGTGCGCCCTGTTAAAACAAGGCGCACTTTCTATTTATACTTTTGTAATTAATATTGATAGCAGGCCATAATTCCACTATCTAATAAGCCTCTAATTCAAAGCAGACAACCATAGAAAGAAAGTCTAATTAAGCAATAGCTCAATATTGTAATGCGCTTTGGTTATCTACGCTTAGAATTAATAAGCGGCATTCTATTCACGAAACATGAAAACTTTATCTAAAAATAAATAAAAACATGATCTCTATTCCATAATTAGTTGGTGTAATACTGATCATACTTTTATTAATCTTTTAGTTAATAATCCCAAAAAGTATCATGATTATAAAAAGGAGCATGAGACTTTATCTTATTTTCGAGAATTATTAATTTATTGTCATATGTATCATTGACAACTAAAGACAGATTAGAAAATAACGTTTCTACATTTGAATATAACGCAGGTAACTTGTCTCTACCTGCCGACTCTAAATAAACACTTAAATACGCCTTTGCTGTAACGAAATCAGAATCGACAAATCCGTACGGTTCGCTTTGATCAGTGAGTATTGACGCAAGGATCGGTAAGGACGTTAGATCGCCGGCTTCCATAGCTTTGACTCGCCACTCATATGCTTTTCCGTACATCTGAGCGGACTCTAAGTATTTGATGTAGTTTAAGATTGCTGGTAAGTATCCCGTCTCTGCTGCTTTTAAATAAGTGTGCCGAGCATTAGTTTCTCTGCTACCTGGTAAAACGAATGTGCCCTTTCCCGCTTCTATTTGGCTCGCTAAATCCATCAATGCATGAGGGTGGTTAAATGCGGCAGCGCGACTTAGGTAGTACTGTGAGAGTTCAGCATCACTACCCTTGTGATAAAGAGCAAGCTCATAAAAGGCTTGATCAGGCTCTTCCCTACCTAAGTTAATGACAGCGTTGTAATAATTCTTTTTCCAAAGATTACGCTCTTCTTTTTCCAACCAATTCGCATGTTGATAAAGAAACTGCATTGCTTTACGACTTCCACTTTTAGCCGCAATCATCAAATAGTGCTTACTCTCCGGGGGGGTTCTAATGGTACTTTTGTATGAAGCTAATTCCATTGCGTATAGATACGCAGCATTAGGGTTTCCGAGCTCTGCTGCGAACTTAAGATACCTACGCCCTTCTATATTCTTAAACTGCGCCCTTAAAAGCCTTCCTTTTTCAAAAGCCTCTACTGCTGAGAGATTATTTAAATCATAACTCCCTTCTTCAGCACTATTTACAATAGTGCAAAAAAGCCAAAGACTTAAAGCGAATAACCTTGTTACTGCTGACATTCCTGTCACCTTTAAAGCCAAAAACGTACAATCAATTCGTTCTATTAGTGAAGACAAATATCAATGTCAACCAAGACGTCCAATGCTCCATTTAATTTTATTTGAAGAGCAATATATTGAAGCAATAAACATTCCAGATATTGGCAACAGAGTTTTCAATAATGTCGTCAAACATCAGGCAACTTTTTGCCCAGAGAAACACAATAACTAACCAGCGAGCAAAAAACTGCCCACAAAACTGTCTTATTAATGAGTTCGCTGTTTATTATTAAGAGCGTGATATTGGTCCAGGCAATCAATTATTTAAATTTCAATTCTCACACCTAAATACATTACACCAAACGGTAAATGAGCTCTTGAGAGAAAATGGTAAGGGTTGCGGAAAATTATCGAAGTTAAAACATGGAGGTTATGTATATCTTGAGTACGAAAAAAAGATATGAGAACAAGAAAACGCTGAATAGCAGAGGTTAGATGAATTTGGAGCGGGCAGCGGGAATCGAACCCGCATCATCAGCTTGGAAGGCTGAGGTAATAGCCATTATACGATGCCCGCGCATCGAAGAGACAACTTCAATATGCCACAACTGTAGGAAAAGAAAAGCGCTTTTTGTTCAACTGCTTACTAATCAGCCAAATATAATCAAATGCTTGCACACGGCGCTCATTTTTTGTTTCATCACAACGAAATAAAGGAGCACTAATGTGCTCCTTCTAACTTATTCCCGATTGTTTCATGCGTTCCCAATGATTGTTTGGGTGATGCGTCGCTTAGCCTTGTAGGTAAGCGTTAAGCATCCACATGAGTTTTTCTTGTTCACGGATGTAGTCGCCCATCAATGCAGCTGTACCTTCATCGTCAGCTTCACCAGCGTTTTGTAGAATCTCACGCTGTTTTAGAAGTAGAACGCTAAAGCCTTGAACCAGACCTTGTACACACTCCTCACCAGAAGTCGCGTTTTGATGTTCTTTAATTTCACTTGCTTCCAAGTAGTTGCTGAATGCGTGCGCTGGCGTGTGACCCAAAGTTAGAATACGCTCTGCAAGCTCATCGATTTTTGTTTGTAGATCAGTGTAGATCTCTTCAAATTTTACGTGCAGTTCGAAGAATTGCGCACCTTTAATGTTCCAGTGGTAACCGCGAGAGTTCATGTACAACACTTGGTAATGCGCTAGCAGTTGATTTAACTGTTGAGCTAGTTGTGCTGATTGTTCGCTGTCTAGACCAATTAGGCTTACTTGTTTGTTCATAATCTTGCTCCTAGAAGGATGATACCAATCGTAGTAACGAACGATTCTCTTACCGGGATTGGTATAAAGTCTAAAAATTCTTTTGCAGTATTTGCTGCCGATGGAGTCATATTACGACTCCGGCTCGGTGAAGAAAATTTGGTTTTAGCTATGATTTAAATAGCCAATTCCAATGAGCAAGCAGACGAATATCGGCGTATCATTCAACAAAAAAGCCCCAACCATTTTCATGTAACAATGGTTGGGGCTTTTTCGCATTAGGTTAAGAGTTCAAGGTACCGCTTCTAAGTGGTCTTGAAAGCCGCCATTTGCTTATTCAACTCGGTAACTTGCTCTTTTACTTCAATCGAAGTTTCTGATGCTCGCTGACTGTTATTCGAAACTTCCTCCACTGAATGAGTGACATCTGACATCAATCCAGTGATCGAATTGGTTGCATGAGATTGCTGCTCTGCCGCTGCCGCAAGTTCTGCCATTTGTTCATTCAAAGAGCCAATTTGCTCAGTAGTAACAAGCAAACGAGTTACTGCTTTATCAATATGTTCAGCGCCCTGCTCCGCAAGTGATTGGCTGTGTTCAATCTCCTCAACCACAGAATTAGTCGAGCGTTGAATGGCATTGATGATACCGTTGATTTCTGTTGTCGATTCAGTCGTGCGTGTCGCCAACATACGAACCTCGTCAGCAACCACCGCAAAGCCTCGCCCTTGATCACCTGCACGCGCCGCTTCTATCGCCGCATTCAATGCCAGTAAGTTAGTTTGCTCTGCCAAGCCTTCAATCACTTCAGTAACACGCCCAATGGCTTCACTCTCTTTGCTTAACTGTGTCACTTGCGTACTGGCGGTTTCAATACTGCCGTGTAAGCTTTCCATGGTGACTTTATTTTGCTCTAGAGCATCACGACCTTGTTCAATCTCGCCTTTTGAATCAGAAAGCTTCTGCACCGATTGGTTGGCTTGATCCAAAGTGTTTCTTGCTGCGAGAGCAATCTCATCCAGTTGACGCCCCATTTCAACAATGTTGGTTTGTTGCTGTTCTATATTCAATGAAGTGACCTGAGCTGACTCCAACAGTGCTTCCATGCTGATATCAACCTGACTAGCTTTACCATTAACTCCGGAAACTATACCTGCCAAAGATTCGTTCATGCGGTTAATCGAATCGGTGAGATCAGCCAATTCATCTTTACCTACAACAACCAATGGAGGCTGAGAAACATCTCCTGAAGCGATCGTCTTTGCTCGCTCCGACAAGTTCTTCACTCGGCGACCAATGGTGCTGCCCATGTATTTTGAAATCGCTATTGCGGCAAACAAAACCAGCACCGCTGCAATCAACATGGTGGTAAGTACGTTTTTGATCGACTGATTGATACCCTGCCCGCTCTGATCGGCACGATTTTGCTGAGCCAGTACAATCGTCTCTAAGCTTTGGTCTAGAGCATCCGCAGCTGGTAACAGTTCGTTAGCCATCAGCAAGTTTGATTCGTTCCATTCTGGTGACTGACGCAATGCAATCACCTGCTCTGCCAGAGGAAAGTACAGTTGTTGCATTTCCTTAAACAGTGACCACAGTGATTGGTCGTTATCGGTGAGTCTATCCAGTTTGCTGTCGATTTCCGCTACAGACTGATTGTGGTACTTAATCAAGTCTTGGTATTTATCCAAGTAGCTTTGCTTCCCGTATAGCAGAAAATCTCGCAAAGCAGAAAGTGCATTGGCTAACGATGTGTAACTGTCGGCGTAGACTTTAAACAGGCGTTTTCTGTCTCCACCAAATGGGTTCCCAGACTCTTCATTAATTAGGCTTTGAAGCTGGTCAAGCGCCACTTCCGCTATAGGTGCTGCCTCGTTAATGAAGAGGTTGTGAGCAGGTAAGTTCTCGTCGCTGTGGCTAAGCTCCAGCAGCTTATTTAGAGACTCTTTTACTGTGTCCCATTGGCTTTGAACCGCTTGAAAGTCCTGTTGTGAGATCAAAGCTTGTAAAGTCGGAAGAGATTCGTCAGTTGACGCCATGATATTGCGCATATCTTCACTCAAGCGCATGCTCTGTTGCTCATCACCACCTAACAACATGTAGGCCCGAATAGAGGAAAGCGAGGCTTGAACGGATTGTTGGATACCGCGACTGATGTCTACGGTCGGTAAATCGGATTTAAGTAATGAAGAGGCATATTGCTCAACGGTGGTGACGTTGCGATAAGTAAATACCGCTGATGCCATAAAAAGTACGGCTAGCAGCACAAAACTGAGCTGCAACTTCCCTGATATCGTAAGGTTCATCCATAAACTCCTGACAACGATGAGCCCTAAATATAACTTTAACCATTAAAATGTTAAAGACATGTAATCAAAAAGAGTATTTTATATTAGCGAATAACAATATTGCTGGAGTGGCTCCAAATAAACTATCGTGATTACCATTAAAACTTTGGATCACGGTAAGCAACTGCCAGTCATTAGCGAGGGAGTAGTTACTCGACATACCAAGGAAATAAGAATGGTCATCGTAGTAGCTGAGCGAGAGCGTGACACGATTTAAAGGCGTTAAATCAAAGCTAACATCGGCGTACCATGTATTTCGTGTAAAGCTCAACGTTTTTGCGTCGAGAGGAAGGTTCAAATATGCCAATGCACTCGATATATCTTGCGGTTCGGAGATAAACAACCACGCTGCACGCCCCATCCAGCTGCGTTCTCCGCCAAAGCTGTAATCCGATTCAATACTGGCAACTGTGGTCTTTTCGGTCGGTTCACCCTCAAATTCTGGATCAATGGGATCAAACCACGTGAGCTCTCCACGTAAACCCACATCAAACACATCCGTTGCAAAACCAGCGCCGAGTACGTAATCCATCCGAGCTCGCCCAGCAATAAACTGATAGTCCCATCCCGATTGATTGGCGAAATAACGCAGTGAGGCACTGTCTTGCCCTGACTGACGAGCTGGTGAAAACACCAAATCTACCCCATCGGCAAAGCCTAGCTTCCTGCTCAGCATGACTGCATCCGTGCCTGCTCGTTCTTCATAGTCAAAATCGTAAATCGAATACGCATTGTAGATATCGTTTGGATTCCATATCGTATTCATCGACCAATTGATACGAAAGCGTCCTAGTTGCGCTCCCCAGTCATCTTGCTGCCAAGTGAGATATAGACGATCAAGCTGACTGTTAATGACCACATCATCTTCATGCCAGTTTTTGCTTAAATCCATGTAACCAGAATCCAACGCGACCAAATCGGCATAGCCAGGAAAGTCGGTAGAATCGCCCCAAAGAGCTCGATTTCTAAGCCCAACATTCACACGCCAGCTAGAGGAAAAACGGTATTCAAAGTTAAGTCGATTGTGTATCAGGTTATCGAACGTATTATCAGTGCCATCAGGAACACTGTAGGTTGCCATGTATTTGATGTAGCCATCCAAATCCCATGACTTTTGAGGCTCTAATCCGGGGACAGCAGACAAGGCGCCACCAGCCTGAAGGCTAAGCAGAGAAAGACTTAACGCCTTGATAAACACTGCACTTATGTTCGTTCTTGGCAAGTAAGTATGTAATCGGAGAGCGTTGGTACAAATCGCAGACAAATGGGAAACAGCTCTATGCATGCGACCTCTCTGCGCGATTATCAATATTGCTGAAATCACGCGCCAAACGACCGTCTTCAAACACGATAATTCGGTGTGCACGTTTTATCACTCTCGGGTCATGGGTCGAGAAGATAAACGTCGTTCCCTCTTGTTCGCTCAGTTGCTCCATAATGTCGAGCAGCTCCGCGGTGCTTTTGGCGTCTAGATTGGCAGTGGGTTCGTCCGCCATGACAAAACGAGGCTTTGGCGCTAAAGCACGAGCAACCGCAACACGCTGCTGCTGGCCGCCGGACATTTTACCTGGCACCTTATTCATTTGCTCCGCTAACCCCACTTGTTCAAGCAAGGACGTCGCACGTTCACCGCACTCTCGCTCGGTTTTTCCTTGCAGTTGCATGACGAATTCCACATTCTCAAGCGCGGTTAACACAGGTAACAAACTGTAGTCTTGGAAGATGAAGCCTATATTATCGCGACGATAGGCAATCAGTTCTTTTTCTGACATCGATGAAATCATGCAGCCGTCGATTTCCACTTTGCCAGAGCTTGGAGCATCAATACCGCCAATCATGTTCAGCAACGTCGTTTTACCCGAACCAGATGGTCCCATGATCGCAACAAATTCTCCCTGCTTAATCTCTAAGTCTACCGACTGCACTGCGTGCACAGGGTAATCACCATCGGCGTTGTAAATTTTAGTTAGGTTTTCTAGTTTGATGGTCATTAGCTTTTCTCCGCCATGGCATCCACTGGTCGATGCTTTAAGATTTGTCGTGCGGGATACAGTGCTGCAATAAAGCTAGCAACAAAAATCGCGACAATGATCATTTGGTATTCCGCTAGCGATACCCGCGGATAGAGCAAGGTATCTACGCCATAAGCCCCCAGCCCTTCCGCCATACTAGCCAGCGATAATCCAGTAGTACTCAGCACCTTGAGCATAATTGCACTCCCGAGTAACCCAAGCGCACAACCGCTTAATCCGAGGAACAAGGTTTCGAAAACGATCAACAAGCGTATCTTGTGTTTTTGCATGCCGACAGCCATTAACACCCCGAACTCTCGTGTGCGTTCAAACACCGACATCAGCATGATATTGATGATGCCAAGGGTCATCGCCAGCACAAACACCACGAGCATCACTTGGTTGGAAACATCCATCGTGCTCATCATGGTGGAGAGCAAAGGCTGGATCTCCTGCCAAGGTCTCACACTGAGCAAGCCTTTACTTTCCGGCGACAAAATAGAGTGAGTGAACGCCAGTAACTGCTTGAGCTCAGCATCGTTATTAGAAGTAAGGAGTATCGCAATTTCGTGCGTGCCACTCAGCCCCGCTACCTTTTCAAGATCCGCTTTTCGGACGTATACATTCCCGTCATCAAACCCTGTTGATGGTGTTTTGAATATGCCTCGAACACGAAATGCCGCACCTGCAACCTCCCCGTTCACATCAGACAGAGTAAGTACAACTTTGGAGCCGACGCGTAGCTTTAATCGCTCAGCTATCTTACTCGATACCAAAATCGGATTTCTGCCTTCTTCGCTCAGCCATTCTCCGTCGACAATATGTTTCGAGAGTGGCGTGATGTTTTGCTCTTGATCGATATTAATGCCATTGATGCGAATACCACGTGTACTGCGCGCCGACGCTATCATGCCATCTGCTAGAAATCGCTCAGAAATGGCTTTCACTTCTCGGTTACTCGCCAACACTTTGCTTATCTTTTCCGCATCGGGAATCACATCTTTTAGCTCAGGATTGACCAAGTAGGACTTTTGCTGGATCTGCAAATGACTGGTTTGCCAAGAGATGACGTTCTTAATCATGCTATCAACCAAGCCATTCATGAATCCCATCATGGCAACTACGCCCATCAAACCAAATACCATGGCACCGAGCATGATTGAGGTTCTCAGCTTGTTGCGCCACAAGTTACGCCACGCGAACTTAACCAGCATGAGCACCTCCTTTTAACCCAGCCGCAATGGGCATTCGAAGCATGCGAACCATTGGGTAAAGCAAACACAACAAAAGAATAAACAGCACGACGGCGATTTGATTGAGCAGTAAGTGTGGGTCGAGCGAAACAGGCACAATAGGTTCAAAACCACTTTCACGCATGAGCTTGGCAGCATCGCCGGTAATTTCGATTGGATTAAAGTAGAAATACCCCAACACAGGGGCACTCACAATAAGCCCAATAAGGATGCCAATGACGGACATAAACAGAGACTCTATCGTGAGCAGAAGGACAAGCTTGGAGCGCAGCATTCCGGTTGCCAGCATGACTACGAACTCACGTTGGCGTTCTAATGTTGTCATCAAGATAGTCGCAAACAAGCCAAAACCAACAATGCCGTAGAGAATGTAAATCAAGAAAATACCGCCCGCTTTATCCAAGGCGATTTGCTGAGCCATTTCTGGCGACAATTCCTTCCAATCTTTCACGGCGACATTTTTGCCATACTCGGCTTTAAGTTGTTCAACGGTATCAGGTAAGTCTCTTAGACTCTCCGTATTTAAAACCCATGCGGTGACTTGGTCATCCAATGAATACAGGCTTTGCGCTATATCGAGCGGCATGTACACCAACTGAGAATCAAGCTGCTGCAAAGGAAAATGAAGAATGCCCGAGATTTGATACAAACCTGCCGCGGTCTGTCCCCTATAACCGACACCGTAAAGCACCAATTCATCGCCAACCTTGAGTTGCAAATAATTCGCCAAACCACCACCAACTAGCACTGATTTTTGCCCTGATTGGATGTAGCTTCCCTCAATCAATTTGTCGCTGATATTGGAGTACTGATCTTCAGCTTCAGGCTCAACGCCTAGTACCATCACGCCTTTTGAGCGTTCATCTTTTGCGGCTAAAGCAAAAGACTCTGCCCGAGGTAATACCACATCAATATTGGGATTGTTTTTCGCCGCCGAAATGAAGGTGTTGGTTTGCGGCAAAACATCATCAATGCTGGAAGAGTCACCAAACTCGGGGTTTTGCAGTTGAATCAGACCTGTATAAAACTTGGCGGCATTTTTGATATTGGACGTGTAACTGCCTTCTTGAAACGCTCGCGTAATAAGCGAAAGAAACAGCACCAATGCCAACGCAGACGCCGTCAGTAGTGTCCTGCGTTTTTGTCGCCAGAGGTTTCGCCAAGCCAGTTTCACAAGCATTGATTCGCTTCCTTCCGTTGATGTTTGATTATCCGTTTCTTCTTTTAGCCGCTCATTTATCCAAACTTAGTCGCGCAGCGATTTCATCTGTTGCTGAGAGAAAAAGCTGTCATCGATATCGAAATCAAACTGCGCTTGGTGGGTGATGAGTACGGTTTTGTTCTCTGGCTTATCAAGCGGCTGCATTTCCATTCTGGTCGCTAATTTTCTCCCGCCGAGCTCTTTCACGTCATAAGTCGTCATCACGTTCACTCGCTCATCAAACTCATCGTAGAATTCCACTTTGCGCTGCAGGTAGGTCGATTTGGAAATCCACAAAGTTACTTTGCTCCAAACCACGGGAGCATCGGGCTTCGCAACGGCGTCTATCACCCAAACCTTGTCGCCATCAAACACATCCTCGCCTTTTAATTCATGTTGATAATCGACCACGATAGAGGACTGGTTTATCAAGTCATCATTGGTGAAGTCAGAGCCCATCCACGATTGGCTCAACATAGATGGCGCAATTTTGATGACGCGTTCAATACTCGGCACCCAATTCCACATTTCTCTCTGTCGTTTTAGAGAAGCGCTGCCCTTATCTTTGGCTGGCGCCGTGACCAACACCAAAGACAAATCCGTCCCTTTGGTCCAACTCTTCATGGTCATCGACCGAGTCCAATCAGGACGGATGATCTCCATTGTAGATTCGGTATAACTGGAATCACCGCGCATTGCTTGATCTGACTTTTGCACGATATCAAAAGCACTTTCAGCCACCGCAGTAAATGAAATGGACCAACACAACAGAGATAACAAAGCAGTACGCATAACCATCCTCGACACTGAAGTCCAACACTATTCGCGTCAGAAATAACAATAAAAACAGGGAGTTCAAATCAGTATAGCAAGGAGAGGATGAAGGTCAGCGAGAGCTCGCTCAAAGTTTTACTGAGCTTTACGAAGTAAAGGTGCCACGTTATCTCTACGTACACATTGGAAGACCGCACAGTTCTTACCCGCAGATTTGGCCTGATACATCAGAGCGTCAGCATCTGCCAGCGACAGTGGTGAATCAAACTCTGGATAGAACGCACACCCTAGACTGACACTGACTTTAACCACATGGTCGTCAATCATCACTGCATTTGCTGCGATAGCAATACATAGCTCTTCTGCAAGTTGTCGAGCACTAGCTTCTGTCAGACGAGAAGAAATAATGGCAAACTCTTCTCCTCCTATCCTTGCAAGCGACACCTCGGCTGGCATTTTCTTCTTCGCAGTATTAGCGACAGAGAGAATGACTTCGTCTCCACAAATATGGCCAAACCGATCATTGACGGATTTAAAGTCGTCAATGTCGAAAATCATTAACGTCAGGTTACAGCCCCCCGCACTATAACGTGATAACTGATCAATAAAATGGCGTCGGTTCTGTAGCTTCGTTAATGGGTCGGTCAGCGTCAGCTCTAAGAGTTTTTTATTGGCTAACGTTAACTCTTTCGTTTTTTGACGAACGGTTTTTCGCAAACTAAAAATATGAAACATCGCAGCCGCCGAAAACAGCACAATGGCCAGAGGAAGCAAATACATCGGATAGACTCTCTGAATATTGGTCCAACGATTAATAATGCGATCTTTTTCTGAATGGGGTATGTTTTCAAATTGACGAGACAAAGCTCCGATAGAAATAGGGCTGCTCTCTGATGCTGCAATTCGGAGATCTCGACTGTACAAATGCATAACTGGCACAAAGCTAAATATCACGTTGGATGTCGCTGAATGAAAGTTGACCACTTGCTCATCCGCAATAAACATTTTTATCTCTTGCCGCGCCGCTGCTTTTAATAGCAATTCATTATTTTCGTAAGTATTTACCTCTATATCAGGGTACTTATTAGTAATAAAGTACTCTTCATATCCCCCTTTCACGACTCCAATTTTCGTATCTGAATTGCCTCTTAGTGCCTCTTGGACATTCGAACCGACCAGTTCAGTCGCGAGATACAATTGTGTATCAATGGGCATAATGACTGCACCAAACTCTAGATATTCATCTCTTGGCTTGGAGTAAATGAGTCCAGCATGAATATGCGCTTTACCCTCTTCCACAGCACGCAACGATTCATCCCAGTCAAGCAACAAAAACTCGACTCGAACATGATTCTTTTCCGAATAGGCTTTCCAATAGTCGATTAAGATTCCAGCAGGTTCGCCATCTTCTGTTAGGTAAGAAAATGGTTTCCATGCTTTAGAGTTGGCAACAACTAAAGCGTTAGGCTCCGTTACGTGAGCATAACTAAAGCAAGGAAGGAAGATCGCCAGAAGAAGAACAAGGTAGAACCGTCCGACCTTAAGCCGTGTTAATACTTTATGCACGTACAACATCATACCTTTTCTCTACGCAAATACTGATGGGCTACAACCTTAGGTATAGCAAATAATGTGAGTGTAATTGAGTACCAAATGTGACGCATATCTAATTCACGATATCAATATTGAGAATTCTATAAATTTGTACTACTGATGTACACTGCCGCTAGCACTAAAGTGCTTCTTCGCAAATCCCAATTTCAAAGATTCTGGCTCTGCTTAAATAATCTACGAAATACCGCATGCCATCAGACCTAGAGCACAGTCCTGCTGTTCCCTCATATTCTTAGCTTCAAGAAAGCGATGAGCTTTGTTAACTTTAATGCAAAATTTTTGCAGTATAATTCAACATGCCTTCACAATATCGAATAAACAAAATTGTTGAGATTGGCGATACTCTCCATCGCAGTGGTTGCGCGCCTTACAAAGTAGAAAAGTACACTCAACACTACGCTCAAAAGCACGGGGTCGATGTAATGATCCAGGCAACGCCAACGGCTATCAATTATCAATTCCCCGACGACAACAATGCTGTTGTACTAAAACGCCTCAAGCTAGCTTCGATCAACTTAAGCTTGCTAGCAAATACCATCATACGTATTAACCAACCAAGCAGTGAACCGGTACCCGAACCAGCTGGCTATCCTTTGTGGGTGATAGCATTGGCAAACATGGGAATTCCACCAGCTTATTTGATGCTGGTCGGTAGTACTTTAGAGGCGGTTGGCTTTGCTTTCTTACTCGGCTTAATGGTTTGGGGATGCCAAATGGTATGTCGAGCACGCCGCGCTATTGCTGTCGAATTTATCGCTGCGCTTTTTACCGGCATCATCGTCGCATATCTTTCTAGTACAGGCTTGCCTATTCCGGTATGGGCTTTATGCATAGCCACTATTGTGCTGTTTGTTCCCGGCCTCTCCATTTCAAACTCTTTAGAGTGCTTAGCATTTAATGACTTGGTATCTGGCACCAGTTTATTAGGACAATGCGCTCTCACGCTGATCAAACTGTTTGTGGGCATTACAATGGGACTTAACATTGGCGAGGCCATTTGGGGGCAAGCACAATCTATCGCTTACACTAATGAAATTCCAACTTGGATGCATATCAGTGGCCTGTTTCTCATTTCAAGCTGTCTTGGCGTTATCTTTAATGCTCGTCCGCTCGATATTTTACTAGGTTTGCCAGTAGCAATGCTCGGCATGTGGGGGCCATTCTATCTAGGGTTTGACAGTGGATGGGTTGTCGGAACTTGGATAACGACTGTATTGATCACTTTATACGGCACTTGGATCGCAAAGAAAATGGAACTGACAGGATCTATTTATATCGTACAAGGGATCATTATTTTGGTTCCAGGCAGTCGTGTTTTGGTCAGTGCGAGTCAATCGGTGTTTGAACAGTCAATTCTGCCAATCCCAAGTATCGGGCTTTCTGCACTGTTTATGTTCTCTGCAATCGTTGCTGGGCAAATCACCGCATACTCCATTTACTCACCCAAAATAGAACGTTAAAACACAGCTCCGCAGTCACCCTCAAATAAGAAAAGAGCCCTATTCAAAATCCACTTTAGTGAAGACTTTGAATAGGGCTCTTTGCCTCTATGCTTCGCTTTCCGGTTGAAGCTTCCTTTACCTTTCTTCGCTTTTACTACTCTCGTCCTGAATAACTTGCTCGTGACTGCCGCTTTAAGTGCATTATCTTTGATTATCCCGCGTCCAAATTCTGTATCTAAACTCAATTCATCCGGGCAGGGATTATGTTTTAAACTACTCATACATACTCCTTATTGGTCAAACCAGATTGAACAATAATTTCGCAAACTAGTCAATTTTGTAGAATTAAATTCATAAATCTCTTGAAAAACTTCATGCTTGTTTCATTTATTTGCAACTCCATCAAAAAAACAGTGGTTAAAAAGTGACTAAATACAAATATTTCCATGTATCCTTCCGATATATGTTGACTCTCTCTGAATTTAACCTAGACTCAACGACGGCTAGAAAGAAAGTTCTTTGTTCTCACATTTCGTTGGATGATTAGTAAGTCCGCCGTCCTGTGGTACGCAATAGCAATTTATTTTTCCACGCTATAAGCGCCTGAAAGGCGAAGATTTACACAAAATTTAGATATTTAGGAAATAGACATGTCTAACAAAGCTACTGGTACAGTTAAGTGGTTCAACGAAACTAAAGGCTTCGGTTTCATCCAACAAGAAAACGGTCCTGACGTTTTCGCTCACTTCTCTGCAATCCAAGGTGACGGCTTCCGTACTCTTGTTGAAGGCCAGAAAGTAGAATTCGAAATCACTCAAGGTCAAAAAGGTCCACAAGCTGAGAAAATCACTCTAGTTTAAGACTTATAGATTTTGATATAGTAGCCAGCTTTTAGCTGGCTATTTTTTTGCCTAATTTTTACAAGATTACTATCTGCATATATGTAAAACACTAACTTTACTCAATAAAATGCAAACTCAGCTTTAGAGTTGATGTATCCTAGTGCCACGACCTTGCTATACCTCAACAACCCTAAGGTATTTAGCATCATATCTAATGTTATTTTGTACGACTGAGACTTTGATAGGGATAACAACCTCCTCACACATTGAGACTGACTAAGAACATGGCTCTGAAACCCACTATTTATAAATTTCGTATCGCTATCTCTGATATGAACAACGACTACTACGATTCGAAAAACCTGACGATCGCTCTTCACCCTTCAGAGAAACCGCAACGAATGCTAGCGCGCATTTTTGCTTTCTGCCTAAATGCACAGGACGAACTTGAGTTCACCAAGGGCCTTTCTACAACAGAAGAACCCGATCTATGGCATGTGGAAGACGACCAATCCATTACCCACTGGATTGAGATTGGAGAGCCTGAGCCAGACCGCATAAAAAAAGCGACTCGCCTTGCAAAGCATGTGAAGGTTTATACCTACAACACAAAAGCGTCGGTATGGTGGGATAAGATGGCAGGTAAGTTTGGTATGCTCCCTGTGGATGTCGCAAGCCTAGATTACGACGCAATTGACATGATCGCACAACATCTTGATCGTGGTACTAGTCTGTCTGTGATGATCACTGGCACCTCTATTTTTGTTGATATCAACGAACAACATATTGAAGTAACAGTAAGGGAATTGCAGACGAATGACGCCTCTTAAAGAATTTATTGAAGAGATAGGTGTCAAGAATATTCCCTTTGTATGTCAGCATAAAGCAGCTAGACGACGTTGGACGAAAGAACAAGCGCCCCTGTTCATAAAAGTATGTGAAAACAAGCCTGATACGGCACCTGCGCTACATCTACTTGGATTGTTGACTAAATCTCACATAGAAGCGAGTGCACTGTATGAACAGCATTCAACGTCAGCACATCACATGCAACAAGTTCTAAATGACACGCTAGGTGAAGAGCACGCTGAGAAGTTCACTAATCAGTCAGCCGAGGACTTAGTATTGGTGACACACTTGTGGCTATACACCCAAGGTTACCTAAATATGGATTTTAGCCTCGCTCACGATCACGCGGAGCAAACCCAGAATACTTTGCAACATGAGCTCGTGATAAAACGAATGGATTTAGATGCCTTTCGTACTGATTTGATGCAAAGCTTCTACATGGGTAAAGAAGTAAACCCAGCAAAAAAACAAGGGCTGTTTAGTTGGGTTAAGCGCTTATTTTCCTCATAAAAAACATGGTTTTGTCAAAACCAAACACCTGATAGACTACGCCCTCACATGCAACGACTTTCTTCGCTGAAATAAGTTCGTTGCATGAAACTCAAGGACACTTATCCACTGAACATCAAGGGATCATTATGAAGTTTATCCGTTGGATTTTGGGAAAAATCATTCTACTTCTCAACGCAGTATTCTCACCTCGCGGCGTAAAACGCTCAGCAGAAGAACAGAAAAGTGTTGATGACAAAGCGAAAAACTACGCACTGTACCAATTTGAAGCTTGTCCTTTCTGCGTAAAAGTTCGTCGCGCGATGAAGCGTCAATCAGTGAATATTGAAGTACGTGATGCGAAAAACGACCCAGCCCACCGTGAAGCACTAGAACAAGGTGGCGGTCGAGTGAAAGTACCTTGCCTTCGCATTGAAAAAGAGGGTGAAACACAGTGGTTATACGAGTCGTCAGACATCGTCGCGTACATCGAAAAAGAATTTGCCTAAGTTCCCCCTAGAACAAAGGCAAAAGAGGCACCTAGTCAGTGCCTCTTTTTATTGATTGACGATCAACATGAGTTCTACGCGTCGATTACAGGCTTTTCCTGTAGAGCTATTGTTGCTGCACTTAGGAACCAATTCACCAAAACCTCTAGAAAACAAACGCTGTCGGGGAATCATTGTAAGGAGCTGACTTTCGACTTCTTTCGCTCTTCTTTCGGATAATCCCTCGTTGTATGACTCTGCACCAGAGCTATCTGCATGCCCATCAATCACAACATCGACATCAGGGCGACTTGACAGATACTGGCCTAAATTTTGAATCCAATTTTGAGAGTTCGCTGATAAGCGAGAGGAATCAAACTGAAAGTTTATTTTTTCTTTCAAGCGTATCATGACATTCTCACCAGCTAGTACCTCATGTGCAATCTGATTACGATCAAGGTACATCTCTAGGGAAGTCACGCCTTGGGGCTTTTTTTCATCGTACTTCACCGCTGTAACGTGCTGCTTAGCCGAAACATAAGGTATCGTGCTATAACCCCACTCTGGATGCCTTAACTGCTCATTTGATCTTGGAGCAACATCCAGCATGTTTCCCGGAATCATCTCCGAATCAAGACTACCGCACCCACTCAAAATGCCGCAAATGACCAAATACCAATACTTCATACGAATCCCAATACAGTAGTTGATTATGATATTAATCGGCGGGCTTGAATCAAGCTTTAGCCAATTGGAACCAAAACGTTGTTTTGCTTGTGTGAAAACCAAGCACAATCCATGCCATTTAGCTCAGTGTTGAAGCACTTTAAAACCATTAGTGTAACAATACATTTAAACGGTTTTCGTCTGGCCTTTTAGCCTATAAACTAAGGTATAACCACTTAATTTAGAGCCACTTTATGTTTAAAACTATTTCTAAAGGCGCTGCACTTTTTGCGACAGTATTTGCCCTTTCGGCTTGTGACAACGGCAATAGTCAGCCACAACAAGGCAAGCAATATGAAGAGCTACCTGTTTCTCTTGCTGAATATAACCTAGCGCCAGTTACTGAAGTTTTCTCTCTAACTTGCGGCCACTGTCGTACGATGGAACAGTTCGTTCCTCAGATTGAATCGTTGACAGAACAAAAAGTTGAGAAGATGCACGTTACCTTTAATGAGAGTGCACAGATCAGCGCGATCATCTTCTACACAGCAGCAATGCAAGTTAACGGCACACCAGACAAAGCATTTATGGAAGAGCTGTTTGCGGCAGTTCAAATGGGTGCAGATGCAACAGCAGATGAGCGCCAAGCAGCAGTTGAGAAAGCTTTTGAGTCTCGCAACCTAGTAAGCCCATACCAGCTAGACGACGCGCAACAAGCAAAACTGTTTGAATACATCACCAAAGCAGAAGAGATCACTACTCGTGGTCAAATTAACTCAGTTCCAGCGTTTATCGTAAACGGTAAATACCAAGTGATCACTGGCGGTCACGAAACCGTTGAAGCTATGGCTGACACAATCAACTATCTGCTAAAACAACCAAAATAAGACAAGGAGCTACTGTGTCTAAATTTCTGTTTCCTCTTATTATTTTCGTCCTAGCGGCATTCTTTATTTACCGCACTTGGACCAACCACAAAGTGGCTGATGAGAACTTTTCTAAAGGCCAAGAATTCCTGCTTGAGAACAGCAAGAAAGAAGGTGTAATTACCACAGAGAGTGGCCTGCAATACCTAGTGCTTGAGAAAGGGACTGGTGATGTTCACCCAACAGCGACTAGCAAAGTGAAGGTGCACTACCATGGCACACTGATCGACGGCACGGTTTTCGATAGCTCTGTAGAGCGCGGCGAGCCAATCACATTCGGCCTAAACCAAGTGATTAAAGGCTGGCAAGAAGGTCTGCAATACATGGTTGTGGGTGAGAAAATCCGCCTGTTCGTACCAAGCACACTTGGTTACGGTAAAAACGGTACGGGCCCTATCCCACCAGCAAGTGTCCTGATCTTTGATGTGGAACTATTGGACATCCAATGATTCTCAGTGAGAACAAAAAACGCCGCGTCGATTGCGGCGTTTTTTATTGGACGAGCTCTTCTGAACAGTAGTTAATTAAGCCTTTGGATAAAAGACCAACTTATCCCCTTCCACCATCACACAATCCATACCTGCAGCGTGAGCGGCTTTCTTGCCTAACTCGGTATCTTCAAACACCACACAGTCTTGTGCTCCTAAGCCAAGCTGATCTGCGGCCATTAGAAAAGTGTCGGGGAAAGGCTTATGATTTTCTACGTCTGTCGCGGTTACCACGGCGTTAAGCTTCTTCAAGATGCCTGCTTTAGCTAATAGACGCAGTGCACTTTCACGTTGGCTACCTGTACCTACTGCAATTTTCTTATGGCCAAGATGCTCATCCAAAACGCTATTCGTGCATGAAATGATTTCACCGTGTTGTTCCATTTCAGCAAACGTGTCCATTTTAAAACGCGACACAGCTTTAGGATCGAGAGATAAACCATGCTGGCGGTTCACTTCACCGACAATTTTGAAACTTGGCATTCCCCCTAAACTGTGAAGCCAATCTTGGTGGAATGGAAAGTTAAAACGATCTGCCGTTGCTTGCCAAGCCGCTAAATGCGCTGGCATGGTATCAATTAAAGTGCCGTCCATATCAAAAATCAGGCCTTTGTAGGGGCTTAAATCAATCGTGTTCATCGCTATTCTTCTACTTTTACATTTCAATATGGTAATTTATCAGTCATCGCTGTAACCCCTATTGGCATTTATCAAATATGCTCAAAATTTCGAACTCTGTCACAATTCAAGACTGGGAAATCCAACTTGCTCCCATAAGAGCTCAAGGTTCTGGCGGTCAAAACGTTAATAAGGTATCGTCCGCGATACATTTACGCTTTGACGTACATCATTCCACGCTTCCCCAATTCTACAAAGATCGCTTACTAGCTATGTCTGACAGTAGAATATCAAAGGAAGGAGTGGTGGTAATTAAAGCGCAAACGTACCGGACACAAGAGCAGAATCGAGAAGATGCACTGAATAGATTAGCTGCCCTGATTCAATCTGCGAGTCATCAACAAAAGAAGCGAATATCGACTAAGCCAACAAGAGCTTCACAACGACGCCGCTTAGATAATAAAACCAAACATGCGGCCAAAAAAGAACACCGAAAAAAGGTGTCATTCTAAAACGTCAAAAGCTAGAGCCATTACATTTAAAGACCAGCATAGGTCTCAATTTTTAGTCAATTATTCAGGATTAACATTATGACTATTAGGCAAAAGCTCTATTCATTAGGCATCATCGCTATTTTAGGTATCATTACCCTCTTAGGCACCTCGTCACATTTTGCTGAACAAAGCAAAGAACTTAACCACGCCATTAAGCTAGTGGGCGACTTAGAAATCAGACTCTTAAACTTACGTCGTAATGAAAAGGACTTTCTATTAAGAAGTAATGCCAAATATCTTGGCAAGTTTGACCAAAACGTTGAGCAGTTTGTCATTGTGGAAAATGAACTCGCTCATATTTTGCAATCTCATCAACTCCCTTCTAGCCAACAATTTAAACAAGACTTGCTTACCTATCAGAAAGATTTTCAAATCTTAGTCTCTGCTTTTAAGAAACTTGGCCTAAACAACGAGCAAGGCTTATTGGCTTCCTATTCACATGCCCTTGAAAAGGCAGAGAAATACGCAACCAATGAGCAACTTTTATCTCTTCTTAAATTTGACCAATTGGTTCGAACTGGTGAAGTCGATACATCATTAGTATCGGGTATCGATAACGCAGAGCTTCTTAGCGCCGCTCAAGCCGTTGCTAGCCAAAGACAACTGATTGGGGTTTCATACAACAAGGGCTTGCTCGGTGAAACTCGCTCAGCCTCTCACGCAGTTGAAGAGCAGTTCAAGAACTTCTCTAGTGCTTTAACAAAAGCTTATTCAGACCGTGAAGCTCAGATGACGCTAATAAAGCAAGGAACAAGCGTTGTTATCTTAGCGATGATTGCATTGATCATACTTCAAATCTCTCGCTCCATTAACTCTCGTGTTTCAACCTTGCTTGCCACCATCAAGTCTATCAGTGAAACCAACGACATGGGGATTCGTTCTACGCTAGAAGGAAAGGACGAGCTGGTATCAATTAGTCATCACCTTAATGACTTGTTAGATAAGTTAGAGGATTTGATTAAAGGAACACAAGAAAAATCGGGCGTTCTTTCATCCAGCACGGATAACATGCATCGCGAGCTTGAAGGCGTTATTGAACAGTTCCACAATCAAGCTGACCATACGTCTTCAATGGCTACAGCTGTACAACAAATGGTCGCTACGATCGGTGAAATCTCTCAGAGTACATCCGTTGCTGTCGAAGGCGTTCACCAAGCTTCAAACAATGCAGAAAGTGGACGCGAAGTTGTTGAGTCAACCGTAACAAATGTTGGTCAGCTAACCGGAATTCTGTCCAACAGCCAGCAGTCAATTGCATCTCTGAACAGTCATGTTGATAAAATTGGTGGTGCCGTAAATATCATTCAAGAAATTGCAGAACAAACTAACCTACTTGCTCTAAACGCTGCTATCGAGGCTGCCCGTGCTGGAGAACAAGGTCGAGGATTTGCTGTCGTAGCTGATGAAGTGCGTGCGCTTGCAAGCCGTACACACCAATCGACTGAAGAAATCACAAGAGTGGTTTCTGATATTCAGTCTCAGATGTCGACAGTGGTTGCAGACATAGATCAATGTAATGACCAAGGGCAACAAACTTTGCATGCATCAGAGAAACTAGACTCAAGCCTGCAACAAATCATCACCGATATGCATTCGATTCAAGCGAATTCAGAGCGAATCGCTTCGGCAATTGAAGAGCAAGGGATTGTGATGAACCAAGTGAGTGAGTCAATCACTGAACTGAATGTTATCTCTGACAATAATATGCGTTCAGCCCAAGAGTGCTTGCAAGAAGTAGATAGTGTCTCTGCACAAGCCCATGACATGGATGCCGCAGTAGCTGAGTTTAAAACTCGCAATGCTTAACTCAGCCTTTCCAATATTGAAATAATCTTAAGCAAAACAAAAAGCCCGAAGCACTCAAATGCTTCGGGCTTTTTTCTATCTGAGGAAACTCAGTGCTTATTCGTCATCAAGAGGAACAAGCTTGGTGCTACCGCCGTGGATTTTCTCACGTTTTCTCTGTACCAGTGCGTAGAAGCCTGGGATCAGGAAAGTACCCGCCAGAAGCACACACAACAGACCGCCAATTAGGGAAATACCTAACGAGTTCTGACTCACATGACCCGCACCGGCCGCGAAAATCAATGGGAAGATACCCAAGATGAACGACCATGATGTCATGTTCACCGCACGGAAACGAAGCTTACCACCTTGTACCGCGGCGCTGTCGATATCCACATCTTTCTCTTCACGCTCTTGCTTGGCGAATTCCACAATTAGGATTGCGTTCTTCGCCGCGAGCGCTATGAGCAGGACGAGACCGATCTGAGCGTACAAGTTAAGCGGAGTTCCGGTTAAGTTCAATGCGAGGAAGGAACCTAACGTCGCCACTGGCACCACCAGAATGATCGCCAAAGGAATACTCCAACTCTCATACTGCGCCACCATGAACAAGTAGATAAAGATCAATGCCAATGCGAACGCGTAAATCGCTTGGTTACCTGCCAATACTTCTTGGTAAGCCATACCCGTCCACTCGTAAGTGTAACCTTGTGGCAGAACTTCAGCCGCGACACGTTCCATTGCTGCAATCGCGTCACCACTTGAATAACCCGGTGCAGGCTGACCTTGAATGATGGCACTGCGGTACATGTTATAACGCCATGCAACATCTGGTTCAAACACCTGCTCATAGCTCACTAGCGTACTCAGTGGCACCATATCGCCGCTCGAAGAACGAACATGGAAACGCTCTAGATCTTCCATGCTGCTGCGATGTTGGCTATCCGCTTGCATGGTTACACGGAAGTTTTTACCAAACATGGTGAAGTCGTTCACGTACAGTGAGCCAAGATTACCTTGTAATGTTTGGAAAATAGACGACAGTGGAATACCTAACTGTTGCGCTTTCTCACGGTCAATATCGACATAGTAATGCGGCACGTTTGCACGGAAGGTACTGAAGGTGTATGCAATTTCTGGCGCTTGGTTAGCAGCCTGAATCATTTCCCCCATTACCATCGACAAATCAGTACGGCTACGACCTAGCGTGTCCTCCAGTACAAATTCAAAGCCTGAGGCTGCACCCATGCCCGGAACGGCCGGAGGCCCCATCGCGAATACTACCGCTTGAGGGAGTTCCATCGCAGCACGGCCGTTGATGCGGTTGGCAATCGCGTTAGCAGCGTGTTCACCGCCAAGCGAGTTACGCGTGTCCCAATCATGCAGTTTAATGAACAGAGACGCACCGTTTGATGCTGCGGCACCCGTCATGAATGAGTAACCATTCGCAACCGTCACGCCATCAACACCCGGCTCTTGCTCAACCATCTTCATCAGTTCATTAGTCACTTCCTCGGTGCGAGACAGTGACGCCGAATCCGGAAGCTGTACGTTCACCAACAAGATGCCTTTATCCTCTTGCGGAACAAACGCCGTTGAGGTTGTTTTCGCGAAGAACGTTACTGCAGCAACCGCGACGAAGAAGAAGGCAATCAGCAACATAGACTTCTTAACCAAGAAGCCAGCGATCTGACCGTAGCGAGCAGTTACACGCTCTAGACCACGGTTGAACGCTTGGAACCAGTTTGCTGTGTTGCCGCCACCCTGCTTCAGTACCAACGAACATAGTGCTGGAGACAGCGTTAATGCGTTAATAGAAGAGATAACTACCGAGATACAGATCGTCAATGCGAACTGACGGTACATGATGCCAGTAATACCCGGAAGCATAGCTACTGGTAGGAATACCGCCAATAGAACCAAGGTCGAGGTAATGATTGGACCCGTTACTTCTTTCATCGCCAGCAAAGTGGCTTTGCGTGGTGAAATGGTTGGGTCTTTCGCCATAGTGGTATCGACGTTTTCGATAACCAGAATCGCGTCATCTACCACGATACCGATAGCAAGGATCAAACCAAACAGAGTTACCGTGTTTATAGTAAAGCCTGTTGCCTGCATGATGGCGAATGTACCGATAAGGGATACAGGAATCGCAACAACCGGAATCAAGGTTGCGCGCGCACTACCAAGGAACAGGTAAGTAACTGCAATTACCAACAAGATCGCTTCAATCAACGTCTTCACTACGCCCTTGATCGACTCAGCAACGAACACAGTGGTATCGTAACTGGTCTCGTAAGCCATGCCTTCAGGGAAGTTAGTGCTCAAACGCTCCAGCAAGTCCATAACCGCTTGACCACTTTCCAATGCGTTTGCATCCGATTGAAGTGACAGAGCAACGATCGACGCGTCTTGACCACGGAACTTACCATTACCATCGTAGAACTTCTTACCAAGCTCAACACGAGCGACGTCTTTTAGGTATACCGTAGAGCCATCTGGATTTGCACGAAGTACCACATCCTCAAACTCGCTCACGCTCTCAAGACGACCTTTGGTCACCAAGTTAAACTGAACTTCTTGAGGGTTATTGTATGGCGCAGCACCAATACGACCAGCTGCCACCTGCACGTTCTGCTCAGCCAGTGCCGCGTAAACATCGGTTGTTGTGAGATTCAGGTTAGCCATTTTTTCAGGATCTAACCAAACACGCATTGCGTATTCACCACCGCCGATTACGTTTACTTCACTGATACCTTTAACACGCGCCAGCTGGTCTTTTACGTTCAGGTTGATGTAGTTGATAAGGAACTTGTCATCGTACTTACCATCAGGTGAGTAGAAGTTCAAAACCATCAACAAGTCAGGAGAACGCTTTTTCACCGTTACACCGACCATGCGCACTTCTTGAGGCAGTTTAGACTCAATCTGTGATACACGGTTTTGCACGTTAACCTGCGCCATATCTGGGTCAGTACCCACATCGAAGGTTACGTTTAGGCTGTAAGAACCATCATTCGCGCTCTTTGAAGACATGTAAATCATGTTTTCAACGCCGTTCACTGAGGTTTCTATTGGGTCGGCTATCGCCTGCTCCACAACCTCTGCACTTGCTCCCGTGTAGAATGCGGTCACGCTCACCGATGGCGGGCTGATTTTTGGATATTCAGCAACTGGCAAGATCGCTAAAGAGATGGCACCTGCCAACGTCAATATGATCGAAATAACCAGTGCGAATTTTGGTCTTTGAATAAAGAAACGACTTAACATGACGCCTCCTACTGTTTCTGTTCAGCAGGTGATTGAATACGCACTTCTACACCGTTGCGTACACGTTGTAGACCTTGTGTAATCACAGTGTCGTCCTTGTCCAAACCTTCTTTGATGATGATACCCTGCTCTACTTGCGCACCAAGCTCAACGTTACGGCGCTCCGCAACATTGCCTTCAGCCATCACCATGGCGAAGTCACCTTCTAGGTCCGTTTGCACTGCACGACGAGGAATCACAATGACGTCTTTTGCATTCTTATCGCGAAGGTTCACTTTGATGTGTTGACCAGGAAGTAGCTTTTGCTCCGGGTTTGGTACCACTGCGCGCATCGCGATCGTACCGGTTTGCGTATTAATCCGATTACCTAAAAAGTCCAATTGACCTAGATGTTCGAAGTACTCGCCGTTTTCCAGTTCAAGCTGAACCTCAACGCCACTCGACTCTGCACTACCGTCGCCTTTAATACCGTCCATACCAAGGTTTAAACGTTCACGTTCACTCACGCTGAATGAGGTATGCACTGGGTCTAGGCTAACAAGCGTTGTCAGAATGCCAGAAGATGGAGAAAGCAGATCACCCGTACTTACTTTACTGTCGCTGATGCGGCCGCTAAATGGCGCACGAATTTGCGTGTAAGAAAGGTTTACTTCCGCAAGCTTGAGTTGAGCGTTTGCTGCTTCCAACTCGGCACGCGCGCCAAGAAGAGTGGCCGTTAACGCATCAAATTCAGATTGAGAAATACTGCCGCGTGGCAACAAGTTCTTACCTCGTTCGTGGTCAAGTTCCGCTTTCTTCAAAGCAGCTTTAGCTTGAGCCAAGGCCGCTTTTGCACTCGCCACTTGCGCTTCAAAAGAAGAAGGCTCGATGGAGTAAAGCAGTTGTCCTTTCTCGACCATTTGACCTTCATCAAAATGGCGAGCTTCAAGATAGCCAGAGACTTGTGCCGTGATATTTGTATCTTCTACTGCTTCAATGCGACCGATGTAAGATTTGCTCGGCTGGTAGTCGATAATTGTGACATCTTGAGTCACAACAAGAGGAGCTTGGCCCCCCTTCTGGGCATTGTTTGCTTCTCCGCATCCTGCGAGGATAGCTGTTGCCGCCATTAATGCGACGAGTGGTTTCTTTTGCATGTATATACCGTCTTTATAGAACAGGATTCGTTTGACAATACCCTAACCTTACAGGGTGCTTTGTCCGAAAACTTTAAAGGAAACCGAGGAAAGTGTATCAAAGTGTAAGCCAATGAAACGACTCGCAAACATCGTAATTAGCAAGCAATATTTGTTGCGATCCTGTGCTCGAATCACAATGAAAGTCGTGTAAATGTTGTGGGTTGGAGAATGGAGATTATTTGCACAATGATAGGCCGATAACCTAGTAAAACGAAAACTTCGTCAGCGCAGCGTATGATTTGACTATTTTTTTAAACAAAATGCGTTATCATGCAAGTAATTCAAAGCTTTCGACCGAGAGGATTACTATGATTTCTAAATGGGAGAAACGTTTTTACCAAATGGCTGAGCTTGTGGCGTCTTGGAGTAAAGACCCATCAACACAAGTTGGCGCGGTAATCACTAAAAACAACCGCATTGTCTCTGTTGGCTTTAACGGCTACCCACACGGTGTTTCCGACAGTGTGGATACAGATGAGCGTGAACTGAAGTATCTAAAAACGTTGCACGCGGAAGAGAACGCGATTTTGTTCTCTAAACGCGATTTAGACGGTTGTGATATTTGGGTTACCCACTTCCCTTGCCCGAACTGCGCTGCGAAAATCATTCAAACAGGTATTGCGCGTGTTAGCTGTCCTGAACAATCTGAAGATTTCTTATCTCGCTGGGGCGACAAGATTCAAGTGAGCCAAGACATGTTCGACCAAGCAGGTGTGGAAGTGAACTGGCTACCAATCAGCGAAATCGAAGAGAAAAGCGTTCGCTAAGTTGTCACTGAGCTTTTGTTTGAACACTCCGGCAACCCTAAAGCTCGAAAAAACAAATGATAAAGCCCAGACAGGTGTCTGGGCTTTTGTTTATCTGAATGGTGAGGTTCACTAGTTGTAAGATTAACCGTGTTTCTTCGCCGTTAGTTCTGCAATCTTGACGATCACTTGTACCGACTTCTCCATCATTTCCACTGAAATAAATTCATGGATACCGTGGAAATTGTAACCCCCCGTGAAGATGTTTGGACAAGGCAAGCCCATGAACGACAAACGTGCACCGTCTGTACCACCGCGAATTGGCTTAATCAGAGGCTCAACATCGCACGCTTCCATCGCTTGCTTCGCTAAGTCGATAATATGAGGATATGGTTCAACCATTTCACGCATGTTGTAATAGCTGTCAGTTAACTTCAACTCAACTGAACCGTGTTTCAAGCCTGCGTTCATGTCATCAACGAGCCTCTGCATAAAGGCTTTACGGCTTTCCAGACCTTCACGGTCGAAGTCACGGATGATGTAACCTAGCTCACTGCGAGCGACACCAAGTTCACCAGATTTTAGGTGGAAGAAGCCTTCATAGCCCTCTGTCGTTTCTGGCGTTTGATCTTCTGGCATCTGCACTTGGAATTTAGCCGCCAAGTTCATTGCATTAACCAATTTACCTTTCGCAGTGCCTGGGTGCACGCTTACGCCATGAAAAACAACATCCGCACTGGTTGCATTGAAGTTTTCGTATTCTAACTCACCTTGAGGACCACCATCGATGGTGTAAGCCCATTTAGCACCGAATTTCTCAACATCAAACAAGTCTGCACCACGACCGATTTCCTCGTCAGGCGTGAAGCCGATACAGATATCACCATGAGGAATTTCTGGGTTCTCAATCAACACAGCAACTGCAGACAGGATCTCAGCAATGCCAGCTTTGTTATCCGCGCCAAGCAGTGTTGTGCCATCTGTTGTTATTAGGTTGTGACCATGAAGCTCGTGCAAATCTGGGTACTGTACTGGAGAAAGCACTTCATCACCCAAGCCAAGCGCGATATCACCACCTTGGTAATCTTCGATAAATTGAGGGTTCACGTTTTTACCAGAAGCATCTGGAGCGGTATCCATGTGCGCAATAAAACCGATAGCCGGCACTTCGTAATCGACGTTAGAAGGGAGCGTTGCCATTAGGTAACCGTTGTCACTGAGCGTCACATTGCTTAAGCCAAGCTCAATCATTTCTTTTTTAAGTTGCTGCGCAAACACCAGTTGCCCACAGCTACTTGGGCAAGCTGATTCATGGGGGTTAGATTGAGTATCAAACGTGACGTAGCGAAGAAATCTATCAACTAAATGCTTCATAATTATTCTCATCGTTTTAGGAAAAGAACACTGCACTGTACACATTAGGTTGTGCGAGAGTTCTATCCAATATAGTTAGATGAGCCATGTTACGCCCCTGCCACAATAAGAAATTGCTTTGAATCAGTTTTTCATTGAATAACGTCTTAAGGTAAACCTAGACCGCTATTGCATTAACTCTTCTGCTAGCTCCCTCCACTCTCTGATTTCGTTGTGGAAATGCTTCCATTGCTTGCCTGTCATAGATTGAGCGATCGCTAGAGTAAAATCATCAGTCTTGTCTATGTTTCGCTCAATTTTCTTGTTCATCTCTACGCCGTAATAGCTCTCTGGCTGAAACAAAAGATTCATGAACATTCTTTGATAAGTAGAACTATCTTGTTGGCTTTGAAATAATAGCTCTAACTCAGTATAAATTGATGCTCGGTATGTTCTCCAATCCGTGGTGTTGAGCTCAACATTTTGGGCTAATACTTTCGCTATTTGTTTCTGTTTATTCGTCGTGGTTCCAATCCAGTTTTCTAGCGCATCCAGTGCTGATTCATAAATTATATTCCGGATTTCTTGTTCCGTTTTATCTGCGTATTTTTCGTCTTTTTCATCGTATTTTTTCTTAACATTTTTAAGAAACTCCTGTTGCTGGTCTTCTGTCAGCAATAAGCTGAGGGAAAACAAGTCCGGGGCCGCTTTGTTTACGACTCTTGAGTAATGTTCTTTCAAAGCTTCTCTATTAGTTTTGAGCTTATCAATAGACAGAGTGTCCTTATTCCAAGACTCTAACTCTTTGAGGTGCGCTATATACCGAGGTAATTCTTCACTTTTGTGCCACGCAGCCAAGCGGCTGATCCTATCCTCGAGTATTGCCTCTTGTTCTCTGTCTAGCGATACATATTCATCAATGTAGTCGATTACGAACCAATCAATATTTTTATAAAACAAGGTTTTTGCGCATCCAAATAACAAGGTGCAGACAGTAATAACGAATATAACCCTGAGCCATGTTTTGTTAGTTCTAATCATACTTGTAAACCATCCATGTTCTCTCTTTCCGAATTTAGCTTCTATACTGACAATTAAGTGGCAATTAATCGGCAAAGTGGCAAGTTCGTTTGCCGCAGCATATAAGTATAGAGTTTAAAATTAACGTTTCGTTCACAATTGTACGATAATCATCAGATATAAATTCAAAAATTAAGCGAAATGCTTCAGGAAATGATGCACTTACTTGGCATATATATTGCTTAAAATACATTAAGTTAGTTTATGGAGGAGTACCATGACTGCTGCTGAGCAACTGGACACCAGTGTTGAGTATGAGATTCGTTACTTCGAACAAGGAAAGATACATAGTATGAGAGTGGTAGCGGACAACAAAAAAGCTGCACATGAATACTATTTGGATTGCGGGAAGCACAATAGCGACTTATATTCTATCCGCCCGGATGAGTAAGTGTATATCAAAAAGCCAGCGTAACGCTGGCTTTTTGATAGTGGGAAGCCTATGGCACACCATGTCCTTTTGAAGCGACCCAAACGCGGTACCACTGTTCACGCGTCAATTCGATATTGAGCGCATTGACTGCCGAGTGAACTCGTTCGATCTTACCAGAACCGATAATAGGCATAGGCTTCGAAGGTAATTGGCGTACCCACGCGTAAATCACTTCATCAATACTATTCGCACCGACTTCTTCACGAATGGTTTCTAACTCATTACGAACACGAACGGCTTGCTCTGTGTCCCCCGTAAAAATTGAACCGCCACCTAAGCATGACCAAGCCATAGGGCGCACACGTAAAGTTTGCATCTGGTCTAGTGTACCGTCATGCGCAACTTCGAAGTTCAGAGGATTGATTTCCACTTGATTAGTAACAAGTGGCTTGCCCAAACGCGATTGCAAAAGTTCAAATTGACGAGGTGTGAAGTTAGATACACCAAAGTGTTTCACCTTACCGACTTTATGTAACTCTGAAAATGCTTCTGCGACTTCATCTGCATCCATCAGAACGTCAGGACGGTGAATCAAGAGCACATCAATTTCATCAACATTCAAACGCTCAAGCGAGTTATTTACTGATTGATAGATATGCGCAGCACTGGTGTCGTAATGGTTTATCTTACGCTCTGGCGTTTTATCGCCACACAAGTTGATGTCGCATTTGGTCACGATCTGAATTTGCTCACGGACGCTTTTGTCCAGTGCTAATGCTTCACCAAACAGCGCTTCACATTCATAGTTACCGTAGATGTCAGCGTGATCGACAGTCGTAATACCTAACTCAATGTGTTGCTTTAGGAATGACAAACGTTCTTGCGCCGTCATACCCCAATCTACTGCACGCCAATATCCTTGAACCAGCTCAGAAAACTCTGGACCGTTTGGTGCAGTCACTACTTTTGCAACCATGGGTTTCTCTCCTTTTCTTAATCTGATTTCATCCTAGACTTGTTTAACCGTTCACTCAACGGGTAAACTTTCGCAATTCGAACTGGAGTACGAAATATGTCTTTTGCCCAACGACTCGCCACCCTGATTGGTGAAGAAAGTGTCAGCGGTTTCGCGCGACGCGTCGATGTATCCGAAGCTTTAATCCGAAAATACCTTAAAGGAAGCGAACCAAGTTTAACCAAAGCTAACCAAATCGCGATGCGCGCAAACTGTTCACTAGAGTGGCTAGCGACTGGCTGTGGCTACTTATACCGCCAAGCAGAAGTCGTAGATATGGAGGCTTACAAACTGGCCTACCAACATGTGATGAACGGAATGATTTCTGAGACAGAAGAATCGCAACACCGCAAATTGGTTGCGGGTTATCAGTATCTGCGCGCACATAAAAAGTCAGATGGTTTTTTGGATGAATCTGCGATGGCAACGTTTCTCGCTCTACACCACGAAAACAAAACTGCAGTTTCTTCGGTTTAGAAACGAATAACCTTTAGCTCAATCATCTCGCCATCGCTGTTTAATGTAACTGCTAATCTTGGCTTTGGAGCATCAAACTCGTCAGCTAAAACCCAACTCATGCTGCGTAGCGCTTTCTGCGAATAACGGTTGATAAAGAGAATAAGCTCTTTGTCTACCGTACGAGATAAATTGTTCTTCAAACGCTCTTTGACATCATATCGCTCACCTTGAATTTCAACTCGTGTTAGTACCAGCCCATCTTTTCTCAAATTGAGAATCAATTCATTTAAATTCTGTGCCTGAAAGTCTGTCAAAAAGGAAAAGCGAATTTCTTCTCCTGTTAAAATCGCCTCACCATAGAGAGTTTGATGGTAATAGTGAAAATCATCCAAACAGAACACCACGCCTTGCTGATGCACTTCACAGTCATACCAAATACCGCCATCCTCTATAACTTGCTTAACTTGTGAAGTTGGGGCATCAGATAGGATGGTTTGCCACCATAAATCTTGACCATGTACGATCTTGGCGAAGAGGCCAAAAGAGAGAAGTATAAAAAGAGGAATACGTGGCATTAACGGCCTTGATGGTAACTTGAAAACCCTATAGTTAATGCGCATCGCTCAAGATGCAAGAAAAGAGGTCGAGTTATTAATACAAAAAAAGCGGACCATCTAGTCCGCACGAATCTTTTAGGGTCTGTTGACCTTTCGAGCTGACTTTTGCAGCGAATTGTTGGGTATTTATACAAGGAAGAGACTTTGCTGTGTAGCGAGCCTACATGAGAAGTCGATAACGCAGTAGAAATGTCCAACAAACGCTGCCCGGAGGGTTCGGCTATTGCGAGCGGACATTAAAAAGGCGCACTTGTGCGTGCGCCTCAGCCTCGTGACTCAATCGTGAGTATGCGAGTTGGGAAGTCTACTGATGCTTCCCGACCAAAATACGAGGAATTTCTGTAGGGTTTGAATCCATCCAAATTGTGTGTAAAACCTCACATCCCTCCTTTGAAGCAGTCATGTTGCTTTACACTTAAAGCATGGTTCATTTTTCTCAGAAAACAAGTTTCCAAATAAATAAATATTGAAATATATGGGATCGATAGCACAATATTTACCAATACTTGAATAGGTGATACTGGAACTGCTCAATAGTGGAAAGCTAAATTGCATCTTTACTGATTAGGTCTAGACTCTCGTGAGCGTATAATTTCTTTCGTCCTTCCAAATCATGCTATCAGGAGAATCTGTTAATGACCAAACGCGAGAGAATTGTGAAATCTGTGTTAGCGCACGTACCGAAAGATGCGATTAACCAGTTTGTCTCTCGAGGGTCCACACCCACTTCATTTTCCGTTCTCTTCATGGCAGCCATCGTTGGTACGTTAGCTGGTCTCGTTGGTACTTACTTTGAAATTGCTGTTCACTTTGTATCTGAAACTCGTACTGAGTGGCTTAAAAGCGAAATCGGTAGTGTTCTTCCACTTTGGTTAGCCGCAATCTTGATCAGTGGCGCATTAGCTTTCATCGGTTACTACCTTGTACACCGTTTCGCTCCAGAAGCATCAGGTTCAGGCATTCCAGAAATCGAAGGGGCAATGGACAATATTCGTCCGGTTCGCTGGTGGCGAGTAATACCCGTAAAGTTTTTTGGCGGTATGGGAGCACTAGGCTCGGGTATGGTTTTAGGTCGTGAGGGGCCGACAGTACAAATGGGCGGTGCCGTTGGTCGAATGGTTACCGACATTTTCCGCGTTAAGGACGATGATACTCGACACTCTCTATTGGCATCTGGTGCTGCCGGAGGCTTGGCCGCTGCATTTAATGCGCCGTTAGCAGGTATCATGTTTGTGGTTGAGGAGATGCGTCCCCAATTTCGCTACTCTTTGATTTCAATCCGTGCAGTGATCATCTCGGCTATTATGGCAAACATTGTATTCCGCGCGATCAATGGTCAAGAAGCCGTTATCACCATGCCGCAATACCAGTCTCCAGAATTGCAGTCACTGTGGTTGTTTCTTCTGTTGGGCTCTTTGTTTGGTGTATTTGGTGTACTCTTCAATAAACTGATCACTATCGCCCAAGACAGCTTTGTCGCTTTGCACAAGAACGACCGTAAACGTTACTTAATCACAGGTACGATTTTGGGTGGCGTGTTTGGTTTGCTTCTTCTGTATGTGCCTCAGCTAACAGGTGGTGGCATCGGTCTTATTCCGGACATTACTAACGGCAATTACTCTGTATCAATTTTAGTGATGCTGTTTGTTGGCCGTGTTATTACCACCCTGCTTTGTTTCGGCTCTGGTGCGCCAGGCGGTATCTTCGCTCCAATGCTAGCTTTGGGCACATTGTTTGGTTATGCATTCGGAGCCAGTGCTGACATGCTGCTACCATCGTTGACCATCGAACCTGGCGTCTTCGCGATTGCAGGCATGGGGGCATTGTTCGCGGCAACGGTACGCGCACCGATTACGGGTATCTTGCTAGTTATCGAAATGACCAATAACTACTACTTGATCCTACCACTCATTATTACCAGCTTAGGCGCGGTAATTGTGGCGCAGTTACTTGGTGGGCAACCGATTTACAGCCAGCTGCTACATCGTACGCTTAAAAATGACAAACTACGTCAACAAGACCTACCTGAAAACCAAGCTTAAGTTAACATCGGCTCCAACTTATCTTTCACCACGAAGATAAGTTTGGAGCCGGAAATTCTACTTTTTTGCAACTCTCTACATAAATCCCCTACAAAACTCACAAAACTCCCAATCTCTGAACTTTACTTATCATAATTAAAGGTAAGAAGACGTTAAACTTGTTAGTATTCGCGCGTCAAATTAGAGTAGTTAACCCATTTCTGGAGTCATTTTGAACTGGAAAAGACTTGTGCAGTTTTATAGTGTTCCGCCATCACAAGCGGCTTTGGCACTTGGCATGATAGGGCTTGGACAAGCTTGGGCTTTGTACATTCCAGAGATTGGAGAACCAATAAGACCATTCCTTGCTGCACTCGGAGCAGTGCTTCTTACTCCGGTTCTGCTCAAATACGCCACTAGCCCTCGCCTGTTTATGGCGGACATCAAACACCCACTGAGCGGTAGCTTAATGGCTCCAATGAGTATGGCTTTACTCATGCTGTGTGACTATCTTGCAGTAGTTACACCAATCATCGCATACCCGTTGTGGTTTATCGCGGTGTTACTGCACTTCACTATGATGGTGTTGTTCTTTGGGTTTCAGATCATGAACTTCAAGATGTCGAACATCGTGCCAAGTTGGTTTTTGTACCCAGTAGGCTTGATCAGCTCTTCTCTTGCAGGCTCTCAATTTGGACACAATGTGTTTTCAGAAACTTTGGCTATGATGTGTATCGGTATTTACTTCTTCATGTTGCCATTGGTGTTATATCGCTTGGTGTTCTTTGGCTCCCTACCGCGCCGTGCTCGCCCAACATTGGCGATCATGGCAGCTCCTGTGAACCTTTCTCTGGCAGCCTACCTAGTCAACTTTGCTCAACCCGACCCGATTCTGACAGGCGCATTGGCAGGCATCGCAATCACCATGACGTTGCTGATTTACCTGTGTTACTTCCGGTTAATGCGTTTGAAGTTCCAGCCGTCTATTGCGGCCGTGACCTTCCCTTCCGTAATTAGTGCTATTGCTATGCATCGTCTCACCACTTTTTTTGCCGAATCTCATCCCCATTGGCATTGGTTGCACGATTTTGGATTTCTTGAATTAAGCATTGCCACTGTGCTCGTAGTCTGGGTGTCTGCTGGTTATGTCAAAATGTACTGGCCAGAACTGGTAAGAACGCCTTCAAAACAAACATAAAAAAACGACCTCACTGCGAGGTCGTTTTCTTTTGTCTTAAGCGAGCAACGTTACCCGATGAACTTTGCCATAAAGTTGCTGATGTTGGTCACGCTTGACGCTGCCATTACCACCACAATCGCAATCCCTGTCAGCGTTAGATAGGCCGGGTGTTTGTAGTCGCCAACGATGTCCTTTCTGCGTGTCGCCACCAGCATCATACCTAAAACGATTGGCAGAATGATACTGTTAACTAGGCCAGCCAGCATAAGCAGTAGAATCGGCATGTTCATGGTCACTGTGCCAAGAGACGTGATGATAATGAAGCCAACACACCACGCTTTCTCGTTGCGAGCCACGATTGGGAAGAGTGTTTTGATAAGGGAAATCGCCATGTACGAGTTACCCACAACCGAGGTAATCGAAGCAACAAACAATACCAAACCAAAGATAAAGTAACCTACTTCACCAGCTCCTTGACGGAACGCGTCTGCGGCTGGGTTTGTAGAATCCAAGGTGGCGCCTGTTGCAATCACACCGAACACTGCCATAAACAACAGAATACGAATCACCACGGCAATGGAAATACCTGCCCATGCTGCTGTTTTAATAGCGGGTACGTTATCTTTACCTTGCAAGCCGATATCAACCAAGCGTTGTGCACCCGTGTAGTAGCCACCAACTGCGCCACCCACAATGGTTAACGTTGGCAGCAGTAAGCTACCAATATCTGTCGGCATCACCGCTGCGCTCAAGGTCTCCCCCATTGGCGGTAAACTGGTCATCGCGACATACGCAATTAAGATGATCATAAACAAGCCGAGGTAGCGTGCCATTTGGTCCATTCGCTTAGAAGCATTGTGCACCACAAACAGCAAACAACCGACCACGCCTGTGAAGAGAGCTCCCCAAGTCGTATCCACACCCGTTAGCACATTAATACCGAGCGCAGAACCACTGACGTTACCGAAGTTAAATGCAACCGCACCAAGTGCCAGCAGAATGCCCACCACATAGCCCATCCCCGGAGCGACTTTGTTGGCAATGTCTTGAATGCGCATACCAGACACACCCACGATGCGCCACAAGTTCATCACGATACCAAACGTGATAAACATGGATGCAAATACAGGGAATGCCATATCGATTTTGTAGATGTTGGTGAAGACCGCTGTCTGAGTTAAAAAGCCAGGACCAACAGAGGTTGTCGCCATTAGGAACGCTACGCTAAGAATTGCTTTCTTTTGCCAGCTATTTTCCGAGGATTGGATAGAGGTCGGAATAGAAGATTGAATGGTAGTTTGTGTGGTCATGCCAAATCTCAATATTGTTGCCTTTCTATTATTAGAAAAAAGAAAGACAACTGACCGAGATCAGCTGAACTTGAAGATTCAGACAAGCAAATCAAATAAGAGAGAAAGCCCTCGCAACCGTTTGCTGGGCGCGGATATTAAGGGTAACTCAGATAACTGTCAATACGAAGTTCGATAAATGATTTTTGTCGTCTCCAGTCCGTCTTATCTATGACTTTAAGATAGATACAAAAATGTATGGTCCGCCCCGTTATTGCAACTACAATTAAGTCATAACGGAGTTGGTTTGCGCTAATGTATTCGGAGTCCTTGTTGGGAGCACTAGCTTCCCAGCTCCACGAT